>NZ_JBNCAB010000058.1:0-42958 GCF_049805555.1 Burkholderia sp. DN3021
CCGCCCCGGAGCCCGGTGCGCAGCGGCCGCCGGGCCGGGCGCGTCGCCGCTGGCCGGGCCCGCCCCCCGGTAGTATGCAGGCTTCTTCCCGACCGCCGCCCGCCGCGCCCGCCTGCATGGAACTGAAATGGCTCGAAGACTTCGTTTCGCTCGCGGAAACGCGCAGCTTTAGCCGGTCCGCCGAACTGCGGCACGTATCGCAGCCGGCGTTTTCGCGGCGCATCCAGGCGCTCGAAGCGTGGCTCGCGACCGAACTGATCGACCGTTCGGTCTATCCGACGCGGCTCACGCAGGCCGGGCAGATCTTCTACGAGCAGGCGCTGACGATGCTGTCGCAGGCGCACGAGGCGCGGACGCTGTTGCGCGGCCACGTCGGCGCGCCGGTGCCGACGATCGAGTTCGCGGTGCCGCACACGCTGTCGCTCACGTATTTCCCGCGCTGGCTGCAGCGGATCGAGGCGAAGATGGGCCAGGTCCATACGCGGCTGCGCGCGCTGAACGTGCACGATGCCGTGCTGTCGCTCGTCGAGGGCGGCTGCGATCTCGTGATGGGCTACCACCACCCGAGCCACCCGGTCGCGCTCGATCCGGCGCGCTACGACATGCTGATCCTCGGCAGCGAGCCGATCAGCCCGTTCTCGGCGCCCGGCCGCGCGGGCCGGCCGCGCCATACGCTGCCCGGCACGGCCGACGCGCGCGTGCCGTACCTGTCGTATACGCCGAACGCGTATCTCGGCCGGATGACGGAAGTCATCATCGCGAACGCGCCGACGCGGCTGTTCCTCGATCGCGTCTACGAAACCGACATGGCCGAAGGGCTGAAGGCGATGGCGCTCGCGGGGCACGGCGTCGCGTTCCTGCCGCACAGCGCGGTCGAAGACGCGGTCGCGAGCGGCCGGCTGATCCGGCTCGACCGTGCGGCGCGCGGCGGCGCGCATCCGTTCACGCTGACGATGGAGATCCGGCTGTACTGCGACAAGCTCGCGCTGCAGGGCGACGATCCGCGGCAGAAGCTCGTGCGCGCGCTGTGGGAGGTCGTGCGCGACGAACTGCGCGAGACCGCCGGTTAGCAACTGGGCAGCAGCCGGCGACTGCGCACGATCGACCGCGACCGGCTGACGGCGGGCTTGCCGCGCCTGTCGGACGGCTGTCCGGCGGCCGGTCCGTGCACGATCAACATGATTGTTCGCGGATGCGATGCACGGCCGATCGCGTGCGTTCTTGCGCAAATCGACCGCAGATTTGCGAAAAATCGCGATCATGCAAGAAACGCATAATCGAATAAGCAAACGGCATTGGATAAAAAAAACGGGTTTTTCGACAATGTGCGCACCTGTTGACCGTTGGAGCATCCATGTCTTCGCAATTGCAGTCCATCCCGTCCTACCTGCACGCCGACGATCTCGGCCCGTGGGGCAACTATCTTCAGCAAGTCGATCGCGTCGCGCCGTACCTCGGCTCGCTGTCGCGCTGGCTCGAAACGCTGAAGCGCCCGAAGCGCATCCTGATCGTCGATGTGCCCATCGAGCTCGACAACGGTACCGTCGCGCACTTCGAGGGCTATCGCGTGCAGCACAACGTGTCGCGCGGCCCGGGCAAGGGCGGCGTGCGCTACCACCAGGACGTGACGTTGTCGGAAGTGATGGCGCTGTCCGCATGGATGTCGGTGAAGAACGCGGCCGTGAACGTGCCGTACGGCGGTGCGAAGGGCGGCATCCGCGTCGACCCGCGCAAGCTGTCGCGCGGTGAGCTCGAGCGCGTGACGCGCCGCTACACCAGCGAAATCGGCATCATCATCGGCCCGAACACCGACATTCCGGCGCCGGACGTCAACACCAACGAACAGGTGATGGCGTGGATGATGGACACCTTCTCGATGAACCAGGGCCAGACGTCGACCGGCGTCGTGACCGGCAAGCCGATCGCGCTCGGCGGTTCGCTCGGCCGCAAGGAAGCGACGGGCCGCGGCGTGTTCGTCGTCGGCTGCGAAGCGGCGAAGAAGAAGGGCCTCGAGATCGAAGGCGCGCGCATCGCGGTGCAGGGCTTCGGCAACGTCGGCGGCATCGCGGCGAAGCTGTTCCAGGAAGCGGGCGCGAAGGTGATCGCGGTGCAGGATCACACGGGCACGATCTACCGGCCGGCCGGCCTCGATTCGAACAAGCTGCTCGACCACGTCGCACGCACGGGCGGCGTCGCGGGCTTCGAAGGCGCGGAGCCGATGCCGAACGACGAGTTCTGGACGGTCGAAACCGACATCCTGATCCCGGCGGCACTGGAAAACCAGATCACCGAGAAGAACGCAGCGAAGATCCGCACGAAGATCGTCGTCGAAGGCGCGAACGGCCCGACGACGACGGCGGCGGACGACATCCTGAGCGCGAACGGCGTGCTCGTGATCCCCGACGTGATCGCGAACGCGGGCGGCGTGACCGTGTCGTACTTCGAGTGGGTGCAGGATTTCTCGAGCTTCTTCTGGACGGAAGACGAGATCAACCACCGTCTCGAGCGCGTGATGCGCGAAGCGTTCGCCGGCGTGTGGGCGGTCGCGGAAGAGCACAAGGTGACGGTGCGTACGGCGGCGTTCATCGTCGCGTGCACGCGCATCCTGATGGCGCGCGAAATGCGCGGCCTCTACCCCTGATCATTGACTATGATCTAGCCATGACGCAATCCATCCGGTTGCGTGCATGAACCCTCGCGGGCGGTGCCGAATCCGGTGCCGCCCGCGCGCGCATTGGGGCGCGGAAAGGGTGCCCGGAGCCGGGAGGAAGGCGCCGGACAGCGCGATTCGTAGTTCGGTAAACAACCAGTACTTTCAAAAATATTACTTTGATACACTGGCGCGGGTTTTAGCCAAGGAGATGACCAAAATGAAATACCACAAGGCAGTCCTGATGGTCGCGGCGCTCTGCGCGTTCGCAAGCGGCGCGCATGCTCAGGAGACGGGCACGCTGAAGAAGATCAAGGACACGGGCGTAATCGCGCTGGGCCACCGCGAATCGTCGATCCCTTTCTCCTACTACGACCAGAGCCAGCAGGTGGTCGGCTATTCGCGCGACTTCCAGCTGAAGGTGGTCGACGCGGTGAAGAAGAAGCTGAACCTGCCGAACCTGCAGGTGAAGAACATCCCGGTCACGTCGCAGAACCGCATTCCGCTGGTGCAGAACGGCACGGTCGATATCGAGTGCGGCTCGACGACCAACAATACCGAGCGTCAGCAGCAGGCCGCGTTCTCCGACACGATCTTCGTGATCGGCACGCGCCTGATGACGAAGAAGGATTCGGGCGTCAAGGATTTCGCGGACCTGAAGGGCAAGACGGTCGTGACCACCGCCGGCACGACGTCGGAGCGCCTGCTGCGCAAGATGAACAACGACAAGCAGCTCGGCATGAACATCATCAGCGCGAAGGATCACGGCGACTCGTTCAACACGCTGGAATCGGGCCGCGCGGTTGCGTTCATGATGGATGACGCATTGCTCGCGGGCGAGCGCGCGAAGGCGAAGCAGCCGGGCGAGTGGGTGATCGTCGGCACGCCGCAATCGGAAGAAGCGTACGGCTGCATGATGCGCAAGGGCGACGCGGACTTCAAGAAGGTCGTCGACGACGCGATCTCGCAAGTCGAGAAGTCGGGCGAAGCCGCGAAGATCTACGCGAAGTGGTTCGAGAACCCGATCCCGCCGAAGGGGCTGAACCTGAACTTCCCGCTGTCCGATTCGATGAAGAAGCTGTACGCGAACCCGAACGACAAGGCACTCGACTGACCGCACGGCCGTTGATGCAGAAATGACGCTAATGAGACGGAAGAGGCCACGCTTCTTCCGTTTCTTTTTGCTGGAGTCTTGCCCATGTCTTACCACTGGAACTGGGGCATCTTCCTGAGCCCCGTGTCGACCGGCGAGCCGACGACTTATTTCGGATGGCTGATGTCCGGCTTCCGGGTGACGATCGAAGTGTCGCTTGCCGCCTGGGTCATCGCGCTGATCGTCGGTTCGCTGTTCGGCGTGCTGCGCACGGTGCCGAACAAATGGCTGTCCGCGATCGGTACCGCGTACGTGTCGATCTTCCGGAACATTCCGCTGATCGTGCAGTTCTTCATCTGGTATCTCGTGATACCGGAACTGCTGCCCGCATCGATCGGCACCTGGATCAAGCAGTTGCCGCCCGGCACGCAGTTCTTTACCGCGTCGATCGTCTGTCTCGGCCTGTTCACGGGCGCGCGCGTGTGCGAACAGGTGCGCTCGGGGATCAACGCGCTGCCGAAGGGCCAGCGCGCCGCCGGCCTCGCGATGGGCTTCACGCAATGGCAGACGTACCGCTACGTGCTGCTGCCCGTTGCGTACCGGATCATCGTGCCGCCGCTCACGTCGGAATTCCTGAACATCTTCAAGAACTCCGCCGTCGCGTCGACGATCGGCCTGCTCGACCTGTCCGCGCAGGCGCGCCAGCTCGTCGACTACACCGCGCAGACCTATGAGTCGTTCATCGCGGTCACGCTCGCGTACGTGCTGATCAACCTCGTCGTGATGTCGCTCATGCGCTGGATCGAAGGCCGTACGCGGCTGCCCGGCTATATCGGAGGCAAGTGATGCATCAGTTCGACTGGAGTAGTATTCCCGGCGCGCTGCCGACGCTGTGGACGGGGGCGATCGTCACGCTGCAGATCACGCTGATCGCGATCGTCGTCGGGATCGTCTGGGGCACGCTGCTGGCGCTGCTGCGGCTGTCGGGCGTCAAGCCGCTCGCGTGGTTCGCGCAGGGCTACGTGACGGTGTTCCGCTCGATCCCGCTCGTGATGGTGCTGCTGTGGTTCTTCCTGATCGTGCCGCAGCTGCTGCAGGGCGTGCTCGGGTTGTCGCCGACGATCGACATCCGCCTCGCGTCGGCGATGGTCGCGTTCTCGCTGTTCGAAGCCGCGTATTATTCCGAGATCATCCGCGCCGGCATCCAGTCCGTGCCGCGCGGGCAGGTGAACGCCGCGTTCGCGCTCGGCATGAACTACGCGCACGCAATGCGCCTCGTGATCCTGCCGCAGGCGTTCCGCGCGATGGTGCCGCTGCTGCTCACGCAGGCGATCGTCCTGTTCCAGGATACGTCGCTCGTGTACGTGATCAGTCTCGCGGACTTCTTCCGCACGGCCGCCAACGTCGGCGATCGCGACGGCACGACCGTCGAGATGGTCCTGTTCGCCGGCGCATGCTATTTCGTGATTTGCTCGTTGGCGTCTGTTGTCGTCAAGAGTCTCCAGAAAAAGGTCACACGATGATTTCCATCAAGAACGTTTCCAAGTGGTACGGCCAGTTTCAGGTTCTCACCGACTGCACGACCGAGGTCAAGAAAGGCGAAGTGGTCGTCGTGTGCGGCCCGTCGGGCTCCGGCAAGTCGACGCTGATCAAGACCGTCAACGGCCTCGAGCCGTTCCAGCAGGGCGAGATCCTCGTGAACGGCCAGTCGGTCGGCGACAAGAAGACGAACCTGTCGAAGCTGCGCTCGAAGGTCGGGATGGTGTTCCAGCATTTCGAGCTGTTCCCGCACCTGTCGATTACCGAGAACCTGACGCTCGCGCAGATCAAGGTGCTCGGCCGCGGCAAGGACGAAGCGGCCGACAAGGGCATGAAGCTGCTCGATCGCGTCGGCCTGAAGGCGCATGCGCACAAGTATCCGGGCCAGCTGTCGGGCGGTCAGCAGCAGCGTGTCGCGATCGCGCGCGCGCTGTCGATGGACCCGATCGCGATGCTGTTCGACGAACCGACGTCCGCGCTCGATCCCGAGATGATCAACGAAGTGCTCGACGTGATGGTCGAACTCGCGCAGGAAGGGATGACGATGATGGTCGTCACGCACGAGATGGGCTTCGCGAAGAAGGTCGCGCATCGCGTGATCTTCATGGACAAGGGCGCGATCGTCGAGGACGACCGCAAGGACGATTTCTTCTCGAATCCGAAATCGGAACGCGCGAAGGACTTCCTCGCGAAGATCCTGCACTGAGCGTTCGTGCATGGCGAGCGTGTCATGCGCGCCCATGAAAAAACCGCCCGGCCAAACGCCGGGCGGTTTTTTTTCGCCGGTTGCCCGTCGCCTGCCGCTGGCGGACGGGCTCCCGTCGCGGGCGTTACCAACTGTAGCGGTAGCCGACCTGCCCTGTGATGCCGCGCCGATAGTCGCCGCCTATGTTGCGCGCATATTTCACGTTCGCGTACAACTCGCCCGACTTGCCGAGGCCAGAGGTCACGCCGAGACCGAGCTCGTACCACGTGCGGCCGAGATGCGTCGCGAACGGCGTGCCGCCGACGACGGTCTGGCCCGGCGACAGGAAGTCGTGCAGCACGTCGGCCGTGAAGTACGGCGTCGCGGCGCCGCCGCCCGAGTTCGCTTCGAGGTTCGGCCGGAAGATGCGTACGCCGATGCGGCCGCGCAGCGCGTTCGTCGTCGTGCCCGACACGGCCGACACGTTGTCGTTGAACCCGTTGAGCTTCAGGTACTGGTACATCAGTTGCGCCTGCGGCTCGATCGCGATCGGCGTGCCGCCGATGCCGAACGGCTTGCCGACCTCCTGCGACAGCGCAATGCCGAAGCCGTTCTGCGACGCCTCATTGCCGTAGCTGTCGCGATAGCGGTTGCCGTAGTGCGTGACCTGCCCGACGCTGTCGAAGTACGTGCCGTCGGACAGGTACTTCGTCCAGTAGCCGCCGACGCTCTGCGCGTGCATCTCGACCGAGCCCGTCGATGTCGACAGGTTCTGCGTGTCGGCGCGCGCCATGTCGCTGAAGCTCGCGTTCGACACGCCGATACTGGCCGTCACGCCCGCATGCGTGCTGCCGCCGCCGGGTGCCTGGCCGAGCGTCCAGTCCTTGCCGAACTGCGCGAAGAACGTGCGTTCGTCGGCCGCGAAGCGGCCCGCGTTCGCATCGAGGCTCTGGCCGCCGATGCGCCCCCACACGCCGTCGCGGTTGCCGGGCTGCTGCTTCGCGAGGTTGTAGATGTCGCCCACGCGCTCGTGCAGCTTGCCGAGCGTCGAGAAGCCGTAGTCGAGGTTGAGCAACGGCGTCATCGTGTAGCCGGCGACGCCCGGACGGTAAGCGAGCGTGCCACCGCTGCCATCCCCGTTGCCATTGCCGTCGCCGCCGCCCGACGGGTGGATCGGGTCGCCGGGGTCCGTCGGATCGAGCTGCGAACGCAGGTACCAGCCGTTCGCGTCGCCCTGGCCGCCGCGATAGAGCCGGTATTCGTATGCGCCGGCCTGTACCGGGCCCGCGAGATGGAACGCCGACGCGGTGGTCGTGCCGCCGTTGGCCGTGACGACCACGGGAATCCCGTCGCCGGTCGTCTGCGCGCCGGTGCCGGCCGTGTTGGCGATCTTCAGGCCGGTCGTGCCGCTTGCGGTGCCGCCGTTCACGATCAGCCGGTCGGTCGGCGATGCATCGGCGCCGAGATACGTGTTGAGCGCGATCGTGCCGCCGTTGCCGACATAGCTGCCGGTCGTCAGCGTCTTGTAGCTGCCCGTGAGCGTCGGCGAGCCGACCGGCGCGGCGAACGCGACCAGGCCCGCGTTGTTCAGGCTGCTCAGCACCGAGCTGCCCGTCATGCGCCACGTGCTCGTGCCGTCGATCGTCAGCGCGACCGGGTCGATCGTTCCGGTCAGCGTCGTGCCGTTCGCGAGGAACACGTTGCCGGTGCTCGATGCGTCGGAGACGATGTCGCCCGCGAGGTTCACCGCCGATGCGTTGAACGTCACGTTGCTGCCGTTCGTGAGATTGAGCAGCGTGCCGTTGCCGGCCGTCACGACCGTGCCGTTGCGCACCGCGATGTCGGCCGTGCCGCCGCGCGCGGCGAATGCCGGCCCGGCGGCTGATGTCACGCTGCCGCCGTCGACGAGCACCGAGCTCGTCGCGCCGTTCGCGAGCGTGTCGGATGTCAGCACGCCGGCCGTCGCGCCCTTGAGCGTCGTGCCGGTCAACGCGAGCACGCCGCCGCTGTCCGCGGTCGCGCCGTTGCCGGCTGCGCTGGCGATCGACGATCCCGTATCGCCGATGCGGCCGCCATTTCGCGCGACGACGCCGTCGGCCGCGGCACCCGACGCGGTGACCTGCGCGCCCGATAGCAGCGCGGTCGCGCCACCGTCCATGACGATCGCGTGCGCGCCAACGCCCGTCGTCGCGACCGTCGTGCCGTTGGCCGTGAGCGTCGAATCCGCGCCCGATACGAACAGGCCGCGCGCGTTGGCGCCGGCGGTGCGGACGACCGTTGCCGCATCGGTTGCGATGCGCGCGCCCGCGCCGGTCGATGCGAGGCCGTCGGCGCCATTGCCGGTAGTTGTGACCTGCGTGCCGGACAACGCGATCGCGGTGTTCACGCCGAGGTTGCGGATCCCGCTGCCGGAGCCGCCGACCGCGATCGACGTCGCGCCGGCCGCGAGCCCGCCGCCCGATACGGTCGAGTCGATCAGCACGCCGTCGGCGCTGCCGTTCGCGACGACGGTGCCCGCGCCCGACAGCGCGACCGATGCGCCGGCACCCGTCAGGCGCACGCCCGCGATGCCGTCGTCGGCTTCGATCGAACCCGTGTTGGCAAGCGTCGCCGACGCACCCTGCACGAGCGCGCCGGTGCCGTCGGCTACGCGGATCGTCGACGCGTTGTTCACCGTGCCGAGCGTGCCGGCCACGACGCCCGTCGAGCCGGCACCCGTCAGCAGCACCGTGTCGCGGTTCTCGAGCGTGCCGAGGTTTTGCGCGACGAAGCCCGTCACGCCGGCCGTCGACGACGTGACTGCGGCGTCGTTGGTCAGCGTCGTCGCGACCGGCGCACCGGCGTTCGCGCCGGCGAGGTCGTGCGCCTGGCCGTCGACGACGCCCGCGATCGCACCGGCCGCGTTCAGGTTGATCGTCGCGCCCGCATCGATCGTGCCCTTCGCGCCGCCTTCGACCGCGATTGCGATGCCGTTCGCGCCGTTGACGTTGTAGATCGCGTTGCCGGTCGACAGCGTGGTGCCGGCGTCGGTCGCAAGCACGCCGTGCGCACGCTGGCCGTTGACGTCGGTCGTGAGGGTGCCGGCGGCCGACTGGCCCGTGTAGGTCGCGCCGCCCGCGACGCGGAACAGCGTCGAGTCGTCGGTGTCGACGCTGAGATGCCGCGCGGCGACGTTGATCTTCGAGCTCGCGCCATACGCGTAGAAGCCGATCTGGTTCGTACCCGACATGAAGGCCGGCACCGCGTTGGCGCCGACGTCGATCGTCGCGCCCGAGCGCGCGTGCACGCCGATCGCGCCGGTGCCCGTCAGGTTGAGCGCGCCGTCGAGCGTGGCTTTCGCGAGCGGCCCCTCGGCCCAGACGCCGTAGTTGCGCGTGCCCGATGCCGGATCGAGGCCGCCGGCCACGTCGATCGTGCCGGTCGACGTCACGGCCGTCGCGTTCGTGCCGGTCCCGACGACCATGATGCCGATGCCGTTCACGCCATTCAGCATGATCGTGCCCGTGTTGGTCACGGTCGCGGCGGTATCGGCCGCAAGCATGCCGACGTTCGCGAGCGGCGTGCCGGGCGCCGCGCCGTTGACGACGATCGAGCCCGCGTTGGTCAGCGTGCCGGACGACGAGCCGATGCTCGCCAGCGCGGCGCCGTTCTGCGTCTGCGAGCCGATCACGATCGTGCCGAGGTTGCTCGCGGTGCCCGATGCGCCGAGCAGGATGCCGTACGCGTGCGCGGACAGCGCGACGTCGTTCGCGGCCTCGGGCGACGCGGCATCGTACTGGGCCGCGCGGCCGAGATAGATCGTGCCGCCGGCTTCGTTCGTGAAGCTGCCGCCGGCGACGAGGCCGCCGATCACCTGGCTGTCGAGCGTCGTCGCGTTGACGCCGACGTTGATCGTGCCGGTGTTCGACCCCGTCGCGCCGCCCGTCACGGCTACCGCGTAGTTTTGCAGGTCCGGCTGGTTGCCGTCGAGCGTCCAGGCGCCGACGTTCATCACGCCGTTGTTGACGAACGTCGTGCCCGCACCGTTCGCATACACGCCGTTGCCTTCCGTGTACGCGTTGAAGCCGAAATTGCCCGGCTGCGCGCTGCCGCCCGTGTTGAAGTTGTCGCCGGACGCATAGCCGGACGAGATCGTGCCGTTGTTGACGCCGCTTGCGCCGCTCAGCAGGCGCACCAGCGTGAAGTCGCCCGACAGGCGCCCGTCGTTGATGAAGTGCGCACCGCTCTCCGCGAGGACGGCCGAACTCGAGACGATCGTGTTGGTGCCGCGGAAGTCGATCTGGCCGTCCTTGTCGATATGCAGCGTCGCGTTCGCGCCCATGCCGTGCATCGCCGACAGGAAATCGATCGGCAGCGTGTTCTTGTCGCCCGCGGACACGTTGTTCTGGTACTGGAAGGTTTGCTGCGAAAACGTGACGGCCTGGCTGAATGCGTTGTCGTAGGCGGCCTGCGAGCCGAGCGCGCCGCTTTGCACCGAGCGCACGAGAAAGTCGTTGTATGCGGCGAGCGATGCGGCGTCGGTGACCTTCCATGTGCTGCCGTCGAACGCGGCGAAGGTGCCCGCGTAGGCTGGCACGTCGAGCTGGACGTTGCCGACGGCGCCGCCGTCCGCAAGATAGTTGCCGGCAGTGAACAGGATCTGGTTGCGCGAATTCCAGTTGACGGTGCTTTTCGCGGAGCCCGTGCCGTCCGCGAGGGTAAGGTCGGTCTCCTTCGCGGCCATCGAGATCGCGTTGCCGGCTGCATCGGGCGCGTTCGACGCGTTGCCGATCGACACGTTGAGCGCGCCGCCGGTGCGGCCGACGGTGCCGATGCGCGTGTTCACATACTGATTGCCGTTCACGTCGTTGTAGACGGGCACGGTCTTCGCGCCGGCCGTCGACGCGGAAAACGCGGACGAGTTGTAGGTGGCGACCGACGTGCGGGTGCCCGTGATCGAGTCGGGCGTGCTGATGCTCTGCGTCTTGCCGCCGAGCGACAGCAGCGGCTGGTTCGGGTTGCCAGAGACGACGGTCGCGTTGCCGATCGGCGTGAGGGTGTAGCCGGGGTCGCCGCCGACGCCGGTCCATGCACCCGTCACGCCGACCGTGTCGCCTCCCGACACGGTGGTTGCGCCGGCCAGGTTGTCGTTGACGGTCGGGCTGAAGCCGCCGAGCGCGCAGGTGCCGCCGCTCGCGACGGCCGAGCCGCTGCCGCAGGTCGAGGCATACGCGGAGCCCGCCGACAGCGCGGCCAGCGCGGCGCCAAGCGCCACGACACGAAGCGGCGACGGGCGCGTTGCCGTGCGGGCGGCGCCGCGGCTTGCGCCGGATTCGCCGCCCGAGCGCTTGCCGCGCGCCCGTGCTGTTTCCGCAACCGCGACCCAGCAGCCGGCGGTTTCGCTCCATATCGATCGAAATGAGTGATTCACGACAAGCCCCTCTCTCTTTTTTTGAAGTGGTATTCACCGCGGTGCAGTGAAATCGCAATCCGCGGTGGAGTAATGGCCTGAATGGACGTGCAGCGGCCGTGGCCGTTTCTGCGCCAATCGTGATTCGTTACACCGAGGATGGGGGGGAGTCTAATGATCGGAAGGGTGGTCGATTATCAAAAAAATAATGAATGTGACAATAATGCCGATTTCATTCGGTATTTTTTGATTGTGTGATGAATCGAACTGAAAGCCTTTGTGGATAAGGGTTCGGGTGATTTTGTCAGCGTGGGCGCATGATTGCCGGATCGGTGGGGTGGCGCACGGTTCGCATCGGGGTGGTGCGTTAGAATGCGGTTTCCGGATTATATGTTCTCCGGATTTCCGGATTTATTTGTTTCGGATTTGAGTTATTTTCGCGTGGAAATTAATAAAATCAAGCGAATGTTGTGTGGCGTTGATTCGATATGCTGGAATGTAGCCCGGATGAAACGAAACCGGCACGCGGCAGGCGATTTTCCCCGACGGTGAAAGCCGTACGCATTGCGTGCGCACGAAATCGCCCGCCACGCCCGAACGTTGCGGACGACGGTCTTGCCGTGCGGGAATTGGAACGCGGGAAGGGCGCCGGCGCGCGGCGCTCAGAAGTCGATCGCGTCGTCGGAATCGTCGTCGGCGGCGGCGGCGAGCGCCTCGCGTGCGTCGCGCGGTGCCGAGGCCGACGGGTCGAGCGCCGGATTGCGCAGCTTCTCGAGCACGCGTTCGGGCACCGGGATCTGCATCCGCGCGGCGACGTCGCCGCACTGGAACATGATCAGCTCGCCCGGCTCGAACGCGGTCCAGACCTCGTTGTCGGTGAGCGGCTGCGTCGCGATCACCGCGACGCGATCCTCGGGCGTCGTGTATTTCGCGAAGTCGATCGACAGGTCTTCGTCGACGAGATGCGCGGTCGAGAACGGCCAGCGCCGCACGAGGTAGTGCAGCCGCGTCGAGCAGTGCGCGAAGAGCGCCTGGCCGTTCGACATCAGGAAGTTGAACACGCCGTGATCGGTGATGCCGCGCGTGAGCTCGCCGACGCGCTCGAACAGTTCGGGCAGCGGCGGCTGCGCGCCGGGAAATGCCTCGCGCAGCCCCTGCATCAGCACGCAGAACGCCTGTTCGCTGTCGGTCGTGCCGACCGGGTGGTAGACGCTGCCGTCCATGTTCGGCGCATAGTCCTGCAGGTCGCCGTTATGCGCGAAGATCCAGTGCCGGCCCCACAGCTCGCGCATGAACGGATGGCTGTTCTCGAGCAGGATGTGCCCTTGCGTCGCCTTGCGGATGTGCGCGATCGTGTTCTTTGACTTGATCGGGTAGCGCTTCACCATCTCGGCGATCGGCGACGTGGCCGATGCCTGGTGATCGATGAACAGGCGGCAGGCCTTGTCTTCGAAGAACGCGATGCCCCAGCCGTCGGCATGGTGATCGGTGAGCCCGCCCCGGGCCGCGAAACCTGTGAAGGAGAATGTGACGTCCGTCGGCGCGGCGCAGTTCATTCCTAGGAGTTGGCACATTTTACTTGGGGCGGCAGGCGGAAGCGGGGGGTAACGAACCGGGCGAACCCCGGTACAATGCGGCTTCTAGCATATCACCGAGCCCTGAGCGGTAAAAAGCGGATTCCGCTGGCCAAAGGCCTCGTGTTGCGGTTTGCCGTCAGTCGGCCCGCGCACGCGCGTTCCGGCCCCGCTGATGGCCAGTCCGTTCCTCACGACGCCTCCTATGACTGCCTCGAACGCTTCCTCCCCGGCGACGCTTTCGCTCGCCCGTCCCGACGACTGGCACCTGCACCTGCGAGACGGCGACATGCTGGCCGCCGTGCTGCCGCACACCGCGCGCCAGTTCGGCCGCGCGATCGTCATGCCGAACCTGAAGCCGCCGGTGACGACCACCGCACAGGCGCAGGCCTATCGCGAGCGCATCCTCGCCGCGCTGCCGGCCGGGATGACGTTCGAACCGCTGATGACGCTGTACCTGACCGACAACACGCCGCCCGATGAAATTCGCCGCGCGCGCGAAAGCGGCTTCGTGCACGGCGTGAAGCTGTATCCGGCCGGCGCTACGACGAACTCCGACCACGGCGTCACCGATCTCGCGAAATGCGCGAAGACGCTCGAGGCGATGCAGGAAGCGGGCATGCCGCTGCTCGTGCACGGCGAGGTGACCGATGCGTCGATCGACCTGTTCGACCGCGAGAAGGTCTTCATCGACCGCGTGATGACGCCGTTGCGCCGCGATTTCCCGGGCCTGAAGGTCGTGTTCGAGCACATCACGACGAAGGACGCGGCCGACTACGTGCGCGACGCCGACGCGGCGCCGGGCCTGCTCGGCGCGACGATCACCGCGCATCACCTGCTGTACAACCGCAACGCGATGTTCGTCGGCGGGATTCGCCCGCACTACTACTGCCTGCCCGTGCTCAAGCGCGAGACGCATCGCGTCGCGCTGGTCGAGGCCGCGACGTCGGGCAACCCGCGCTTCTTCCTCGGTACCGACAGCGCACCGCATGCGCGCGGCGCGAAGGAAACCGCGTGCGGTTGCGCAGGTTGCTACACGGCGCTGCACGCGCTCGAACTGTATGCGGAAGCGTTCGACCACGCCGGCGCGCTCGACAAGCTGGAAGGCTTCGCGAGCTTCTTCGGCGCCGATTTCTACGGGCTGCCGCGCAGCGCCGAGACGGTCACGCTGCGCCGCGAGGCGTGGGAACTGCCGCGCGAGATCTTCGCGGGCGACACGCCGGTCGTGCCGCTGCGCGGCGGCGAGACGATCGGCTGGAAACTCGCGTGACCGGCGCGCCGCCGCGCCAAGCCGGCCACACGGCCGGCAGCGGGGCGGCGGATTTCGCGCGGATCGACTGGTCCGCGCCGTGGCTTGCGCAGTACGCGGAGCCCGGCCGCGCCGCACAGGTGGCCGCACCGGCGGGCGATGCCGCGCTGCTCGACGCGCTGAACGGCGTTTTGCGCGACGGCGGGCGCGTCAGCGGTCGCGGCAGGCCGCTGCGGTTCGTGCCGCAGGCCGAACTGCCGCCCGGTGTCGCGTACGAGACCCATATCGCGGACACCGGCGGCGTGCCGACCCGCCACAATCTCCACGACTTCTTCAATGCGCTCGTCTGGTTCGCGTATCCGCGCATCAAGGCCGCGTTGAACGCGCGCCAGTCCGCCGCGATCGACGCGGCGGGCGGCGTCGGGCCCGTGCGCGGCACGCTGCGCGATGCGCTCACGCTGTTCGACGAGAATGCCGCGCTGTTCGTGACGGCCGACCGCGCGCTCGCCGATGCGCTGCGCGGCTTCGACTGGCCGCGGCTGCTGGTCGCCGCACGCGACGCTTGGGGCACGCGCTGCGAAGCGCGGCTCGTCGGCCATGCGCTGCTCGAGAAACTCGTCGCGCCTTACAAGTCCTGCACTGCGCACACGTGGATCGTCGAAGTGAGCGCCGACTATTTTTCGTGGCCCGACGCGCAGCGCACTGCGCATGTCGATGCGCGTGTCGCCGCCGAACTCGCGACGCGCGAGTTGACGAGCCGCGATTTCTCGCCGCTGCCGGTGCTCGGCGTCCCGGGCTGGTGCGACGCGAATGCCGACGCCGCGTTCTACGACGATCCGGCCGTATTCCGCAGCGGCCGCCGCACGCGCGCAGCCGGCGGCGGCGCACAGTGCTAGAATGCGCGTCGCAAAGCAGGCCAGGCAGTCGCGGCCTCGCCGCCTTCGGGCGCGCGGGGGCGAGGAAAGTCCGGACTCCACAGGGCAGGGTGATGGCTAACGGCCATCCGTGGCGACACGCGGAACAGGGCAACAGAAAGCAAACCGCCGATGGCCCGGCGCAAGCCGGGATCAGGTAAGGGTGAAACGGTGCGGTAAGAGCGCACCGCGGCGACGGCGACGTTCGCCGGCACGGTAACCTCCACCCGGAGCAATTCCAAGTAGGCAGGCGCGCATCTTCGGATGCAGGACGGGGCCCCCGTCTCGTCTGCGGGTAGGAAGCTTGAGCGCGTCAGCAATGGCGCGCCTAGAGGAATGGCTGCCACGCGCTGTGCGCTTCGGCGCGCAGCGTGCACAGAATCCGGCTTATCGGCCTGCTTTGCCGTTCGAATGCGAAAGGGCCGGCGTCTCCTTGCGGAGCGCCGGCCCTTTTTTCATACATGCGCGCCGTGCGTTCAGGCGGCGACGATGTCGAACGAATGCGTGAGTTCGGCCGTCTTCGCGATCATGATCGACGCGGAGCAGTACTTGTCGTGCGACAGGTTGATCGCGCGTTCGACCGTGGCCGGGTTCAGGTTGCGGCCGGTGACGGTGAAGTGGAAGTGCACCTTCGTGAACACCTTCGGGTCTTCGCTCGCGCGCTCGGCCTTCAGCGTGACCGAGCAGCCGGTGACTTCCTGGCGGCTTTTCTTCAGGATCAGCACGACGTCATAGGCCGTGCAGCCGCCGGTGCCGAGCAGCACCATTTCCATCGGGCGCGGCGCGAGGTTGTGGCCGCCGCCTTCGGGCGCGCCGTCCATCGTGACGAGATGCCCGCTTCCGGTCTGGGCGGAAAACGCCATGCCGTCCTGACCCATCCAGCTTACTTTGCATTCCATGCTTGCACTCCAGCGTTGCCTGATTCGGATTCGATCCGGCATTGTAGCCCGCAGCGCTTCGGTCGGCTGATGCGGTGCACGACGTGCAGTACCGGAGCCGCGCAAGCGGCGCGCAACAGCGTGCCGAACGGCGATTTCCCTGCTGGTTTTAGGGGTTTTACTCTAGGTGCGGGCTATTTTTGCTCACCCTGGTAGAAGTCATGTGGTTGATTTTAAATAAGAAATTGAATTTTTCTGTCGGTCGTTCGAAATTTCGCATTATGGTTATTGATTTCGCAATGCAAATTTTCTTGTGAAGCCGGCGGCACGTTCGTATAATGAGCCTCATTGGTTGTCGCGCTGCGGCAACCTCCGAATGTCTCCTCCACCCTCCTCCTAAGGTGGATTAAGCCCGAACCAGCCGTTCGGGCTTTTTTTCGTCCCATGCAAACATCGGCGCGCGGCTTGCGCGCCCTGGCATCCCCCGGCATCCATTACGCAGGCTGCCGTGCGGCCGGCTGCGATGTCGCGTCGGGCAGCGTGCCGCGCAAGCGTGCGTCGGGTGCCGGCGCGGTCACGGCCGACGCATGGCCGTGGCCGCGTGCGCAGAAGTGGCGGACGCGTTCGCGCACCGCACGCAGGCGGGCGACGCGATCCTCGGCATGGGCGGTCCGGGCTTCGGCAATGCGCGCATCGAGCGCGTCGAGCTTGGCTTCGCAGCCGGCCTGGGCGGCGACGGCAGGCACCGCGGCGGCCAGCAGCGCGGCCGCGAAGAAGGGCGTAAGTCGTTGTTTCATCATGCTTGTTTGTTGTTTTCCGGGTTCGGCTGGTCTGGCGCGGCAAGGTCATGTGCCGCGCGTCGATGGGTGCCTCCCCGGGCGCTCGGATCGCCTGGCTTGTCGGGGCACGACCGAATTTTCGCCCATTTCGGGCGCCGCGCACACGGGGCGAGGATTCCCTTTGACCGCGTTGCCGTATTTCCTTTATAATTCAGGGCTTTTCCGCATTCATGCCCACGGAAAAAGAACAGGGAGAGCCTGCACCGCGCCTCGAAGCGCACACAGACAAGCAGGAAGAACACATCGGGCAAAGCATTTTTTTTGGATCGATCATGAAGACGTTTTCCGCAAAAGCCCATGAGGTGACGCGCGAATGGTACGTGATTGACGCGACGGATAAGGTTCTCGGCCGTGTTGCCAGCGAAGTGGCACGCCGTCTGCGCGGCAAGCACAAGCCTGAGTTCACCCCGCACGTCGACACTGGTGATTTCATCATCATCATCAACGCGAGCAAGTTGAAGGTCACGGGCAACAAGACGCTGGACAAGAAGTACTACCGTCACTCGGGCTACCCGGGCGGTATCTATGAAACGACGTTCGGCAAGATGCAGGAACGCTTCCCGGGCCGCGCGCTCGAGAAGGCGGTCAAGGGCATGCTGCCGAAGGGCCCGCTCGGCTACGCGATGATCAAGAAGCTGAAGGTCTACGCAGAAGCGACGCATCCGCATTCGGCTCAACAGCCGAAGGCGCTCGAGATCTAAGGGGACCCACATGATCGGTAACTGGAACTACGGTACGGGCCGCCGCAAGAGCGCAGTCGCACGTGTCTTCATCAAGGCTGGCAAGGGCGACATCATTGTCAACGGCAAGCCCATCGCTGACTACTTCTCGCGCGAAACGTCGCTGATGATCGTGCGTCAACCGCTGGAACTCACGAACCACGGCCAGACGTTCGACATCAAGGTGAACGTGAACGGCGGCGGTGAAACGGGTCAGGCAGGCGCAGTGCGCCACGGCATCACCCGTGCACTGATCGACTACGATGCGACGCTGAAGCCGTCGCTGTCGAGCGCAGGCTTCGTGACGCGCGATGCGCGTGAAGTCGAGCGTAAGAAGGTCGGTCTGCGCAAGGCACGCCGCGCCAAGCAGTTCTCGAAGCGTTAATTCCGCTTCATGGCCGCGCCGCTTCCGGGCGGCGTCCGCCGGAAAAACCGCCAGCTTTCGCGCTGGCGGTTTTTTTTATGCCTGCTGCCAGGCCCGTGCTGCGGCGGCTCGCACGGGTACGTTTGATGAAATCGACAAGAACCTATTGATTTCATGGACTTCAGCACGATCTTCTGATCGGCCCTACAATAGCGGCTAAAGCTTCTTGGAGAGTTCGCAATGAACGCTGTTACCGAATCCGCAGCAACGACGACCGAAATGCCGCTTCCGTTCGTCTTCACCGACGCCGCGGCCGACAAGGTCAAGCAACTGATCGACGAAGAGGGCAATCCCGACCTGAAGCTGCGCGTGTTCGTGCAGGGTGGCGGCTGCTCCGGCTTCCAGTATGGCTTCACGTTCGACGAGGAAGTCAACGAGGACGACACCGTGATGAACAAGAACGGTGTCCAGCTCCTGATCGACTCGATGAGCTACCAGTACCTGGTTGGCGCCGAGATCGACTACAAGGACGACCTCAACGGCGCCCAGTTCGTGATCAAGAACCCGAACGCGACCACCACCTGCGGGTGCGGTTCGTCGTTCTCGGTCTGAGCGCACGACAGATCAGCGCCGGTTCGCCGGAATGAAAAACGGGGCTTCATGCCCCGTTTTTTTATGTCCGTGCGCGGCGCCTGCCGGGCGGCAGGCTTTGCGTCAGCCCGGATAGAGCGCGCCGAGCACGCGGTTGCCGGCCGCACCGGTGACCGTCGCGAGATTGCCGGGCTGGCGCGCGGTGAAGCGGTACGCGAGCCACGCGAACGCGAGCGCCTCGACCTGTTGCGGCGGCACGCCGAGCGCGGCCGTCGTATCGACCGTGGCCGGCACGCCGGCCTCGCGCAGCGCGTGCCGGAGCGCGTCGAGCAGCACCGGATTGCGCGCACCGCCGCCGCACACGAAGACGGCCTTGCAGCCGGGTGCGTGCTGCGCGATCTCGCGTGCGACCGAGACCGCGGTGAGCGCCGTGAGGGTCGCCTGCACGTCCTCCGGCGCGACTTGCGCGAACGCGGCGAGCTTCGCGTCGAGCCACGCGGGATTGAACAGGTCGCGTCCGGTGCTTTTCGGCGGCGGCGCGGCGAAATACGGTTCGTCGAGCAGCGCGTCGAGCAGCGGCACGTGTACGGTGCCGCGCGCGGCGAATTTGCCGCCGTCGTCGTAAGGCTTGCCCAGATGGCGGGTCGCCCACGCGTCGATCAGCGCATTCGCGGGACCGCAGTCGAAGCCGCGCACGTCGCCGCCTTCGCCGGGCAGGATCGTGATGTTGCTGATCCCGCCCAGATTGCAGACGACGCGCGTCTCGCCCGGCGCACCGAACACCGTCGCATGGAACGCCGGCGCGAGCGGCGGGGCGGGGGGGGCGGGGGGCCCGCGGGCGCCCACGTCGCGGCTGCGGAAATCGGCGATCACATCGACATGGGTCAGCTCGGCGAGCAGCGCCGGGTTGTTGAGTTGCCGCGTATAGCCGCGCTCGGGGCGATGGCGCACCGTCTGGCCGTGCACGCCGATCGCGCGGATCTCGTCGCGCGACAGCCCTGCGGTGCGCTGCAATTCGTGGCAGCACACCGCGTAGCGCGTGACGAGCGCGTTCGCCGCGAGCGATTCGCGGTCGATCTCGTTGTCGCCGGGTTGCTGCAGCGCGAACAGCGCGTCGCGCAGCGATTGCGCGAAGCCGACGAACGCTTCCGCGAGCACGGCCGGCGCCTTGCCGGCCTCGAAACGCACGGCGACGCCGTCGACGCCGTCCATGCTGGTTCCCGACATCAGCCCGAAGTAGATGCCGTCTGCCGGATGGACGTTTTGCGGCTGTCGTTGCGGCACGTTGGGTTCTCCTGGATCGTACGGCGCGGGCCCGTGCCGCGCACCTTGCGCCCGATTATCCGCGCAACGTGACGCGCCGTTAAGCGATGCGCGCGCAAGTTATGGGAAAATCCCTGTTTTTGCGACATTCTTCCTGGCACCGATGAGCACCGAACCCAGTTCCAAGCCCGTTTTCCCGATCACCGACGAAGTCCGGCATGCGCTCGCCGTCACGAAGCGCGGCGTCGACGAGCTGCTGATCGAGGAAGAGTTCGCGCAGAAGCTCGCGCGCAGCGCGGCCACCGGCACGCCGCTTCGCATCAAGCTCGGCCTCGACCCGACCGCGCCCGACATCCACATCGGCCACACGGTCGTGCTGAACAAGATGCGTCAGCTGCAGGACCTCGGCCACACGGTGATCTTCCTGATCGGCGATTTCACGTCGCTGATCGGCGATCCGTCGGGCCGCAACGCGACGCGCCCGCCGCTCACGCGCGAGCAGATCGAGTCGAACGCGAAGACCTACTTCGAGCAGGCCGCACTCGTGCTCGATCGCGAAAAGACCGAGATCCGCTACAACAGCGAATGGTCGATGCCGCTCGGCGCGGACGGGATGATCAAGCTCGCGTCGCGCTACACGGTCGCGCGGATCCTCGAGCGCGAGGACTTCACGAAGCGCTTCCAGGGCGGCGTGCCGATCTCGATCCATGAATTCCTGTACCCGCTGATGCAGGGCTACGATTCGGTCGCGCTGAACGCCGATCTCGAACTCGGCGGCACCGACCAGAAGTTCAACCTGCTGGTCGGCCGCGAACTGCAGAAGCAGTACGGCCAGGAACAGCAGTGCATCCTGACGATGCCGCTGCTCGAAGGCCTCGACGGCGTCGAGAAGATGTCGAAGTCGAAGGGCAACTACGTCGGCATCAGCGAGAAGCCGACCGACATGTTCGGCAAGCTGATGAGCATCTCGGACACGCTGATGTGGCGTTACTTCGAACTGCTGTCGTTCCGCAGCATGGACGAGATCATCGGCTTCAAGCGCGAAGCCGAAGGCGGCCGTAACCCGCGCGACTTCAAGGTGCTGCTCGCGCAGGAAATCGTCGCGCGCTTCCATTCGCAGGCCGACGCCGAGCGTGCGCTCGAAGACTTCAACCACCGCGCGAAGGGCGGCGTGCCGGACGACATTCCGTCGGTCACGCTCGCGGGCGCACCGCTGGCGATCGGCCAGTTGCTGAAGCAGGCCGGCCTCGTGCCGTCGACGAGCGAAGCGCTGCGCAACATCGAGCAGGGCGGCGTGAAGATCGACGGCGCGACCGTGTCGGACAAGGGCCTGAAGGTCGAGGCCGGCGAGTTCGTCGTGCAGGTCGGCAAGCGCCGCTTCGCGCGCGTCACGCTGACCGCATGATCGCGCTGATCCAGCGCGTGAAGCGCGCCGACGTGCGCGTCGGCGACCGCACGACGGGCGAGATCGGCGCGGGCCTGCTCGCGCTGGTCTGCGCGGAGCGCGGCGACACCGACGCGGCGGCCGACAAGCTGCTGGCGAAGATGCTCGGCTACCGCGTGTTCAGCGACGCGGCCGGCAAGATGAATCTCCCGGTGTCGAATATCGACGGCGCGGGTCGCGCAGGCGGCCTGCTGCTCGTGTCGCAGTTCACGCTGGCGGCCGATACCAACAGCGGGTTGCGCCCGAGCTTCACGCCGGCCGCGCCGCCCGATGAAGGCGCGCGGCTGTTCGACTATTTCGTCGCGGCCGCGCGGGCGCGCCATCCCGTCGTCGAGACGGGCGAGTTCGGCGCCGACATGCAGGTGTCGCTCGTCAACGACGGCCCCGTGACGTTCTGGCTGCAAGTGCGGCCCTGATGCTTCCCCGGAGACGCGCCGCGATGGCCACCACGCAGATTCTTTTCATCCGCCATGGCGAGACGGCCTGGAACCGCATCAAGCGCATCCAGGGGCATATCGACATCCCGCTGGCCGATTCGGGGCTCGCGCAGGCGCAGCGACTGGCCGCGCGGCTCGAGCGAGAGGCGCGCGAGGGTGCGCGGCTCGACGCGGTTTATTCGAGCGACCTGATGCGCGCGCAGCAGACCGCGCAACCCTTTGCCGATGCGCTCGGGCTGCCGCTGCAGTTGCGGGACGGGTTGCGCGAACGCTCGTACGGCGCATTCCAGGGGCACGACAGCACCGAGATCGAGGCGCTGTTTCCGGACGCGTATGCGGCCTGGCAGACGCGCGATCCGGGCTTCGCGCCGGAAGGCGGCGAGTCGCAGCGCGCGTTCTATCACCGCGTGCTGCATGCGCTCGAGCCGATCGTCGCCGCGCATCCGGGCGGCCGGATCGCGTGCGTCGCGCATGGCGGCGTGCTCGATTGCGTGTACCGTTTTGCGAACGGTCTGGATCTGTCGGCGCCGCGCAACTACCAACTGCTCAACACCAGCATCAACGTCGTCGATTACGTGGATGGCCGCGCGCAGGTCGTGCAGTGGGCCGACGTGTCGCACCTGGACGCCGACAGCGACGACGACGGTTATCGCAAGGTGCTCTGAGCACGCGGGGCCGGCCGGCATGGCCGGCCGGGATTCCCCTGAAGGGCGGAACGGCCAGCACGTGCGACCGTGCGTCGGTGCAAGCCCGTCAGCTTGTCACAGGTATTCGACAGTAAATTGAAACGATCCGAAGAGGCGAATCGTCAGGCGGAAGGTGCGCCGTCGGGCGGGGGCGCGGTCGCGCGACGGCGCGCACGCTTCGACGCGCCGTTGACGAGCGCCCAGCGCAGCACGGGTGCGACGGCCCGTACGCCGGGCCGGACCACCGCGCGTCGCAACGGCGCGAACGTCGATACGCGGAGCATGCGCTGCGCCCACGGCGGCAGCAGGTCGATCCCGGCATGCATCATCAGCGACGCGGCCGGCCGCAGCGCGGGCTTCGCGACCGGGACATTCAGCAGGATGGCCATCACTTCGAAGGTATGCGGCCCGGCCTCGAGTTCGGGCTGCATGCGCGCGAGATACGCGGCGACCTCGGCGCGCGAACGGGGCACCTCGTGCGCGCCGAGCAGTTCGGCGATCAATGCCGTTTCGGCGTAATAGCGATCCTGCAATTCTCCCGACAGCGCCGGATTTACGTAGCACAGATGCGCGGCGAGGAAGCTCGATACTTCCGCGATATGCACCCAGGTCAGCAACGCCGGATCGTCGGCGCGGTACGGCCGACCGTCGGGCGCGGTACCTGATACGCGCGAGTGGATCGTTTTCACGCGCTCGATCAGTGCGAGCGCGTCCGCGCGACTGCCGAACGTCGTGCCCGTGATGAACGTGGCGGTGCGCCGCAAGCGGCCGAGGATGTCGGTGCGAAATGACGAGTGATCCCAGACGCCCGCGAGCGCGAGCGGATGGAGCGCCTGCAGCAGCAGCGCGGCGATGCCGCCCGTCATCATCGACGTGAAGTCGGCATGCACGCGCCAGCAGACGGCGTCGGGGCCAAACAGCCCGGGATCGCCGGGCGGCGAAGAGAGATCGAGCGACGGGCCGCCGCCGCCCACGGTCAGGTGCGTGATGCCGGCGACGAGCCGCTTGCGGATCGGCTCGGCCCAGCGCGGGCCCGGTGCGGGTGCGGCGGGGTGGCGGCTAGGCGGCGTCGTCATGGCTGGCGTGGCTCGGGCGGCCGGTTACTTCCCGGCGGGCGTATCCCACATGCCGCGTTCGGTGCTGCCGGCGTCGGGCGCGGAGAGCCCGAAGTGGCGATATGTGAGCAGCGTCGCGACACGCCCGCGCGGCGTGCGCTGCAGGAAGCCCTGCTGGATCAGGTACGGCTCGAGCACGTCCTCGATCGTGTCGCGTTCCTCGCCGATCGCGGCTGCCAGGTTGTCGATGCCGACCGGGCCGCCGTCGAACTTGTACAGGATCGCTTCGAGCAGCTTGCGGTCCATCAGGTCGAAGCCGACCGGATCGACGTCGAGCATCGCGAGCGCGGCATCGGCCACCGCCGCGGTGATCTGGCCGTCGGCCTTCACTTCCGCGAAGTCGCGCACGCGGCGCAGCAGCCGGTTCGCGATCCGCGGCGTGCCGCGCGAGCGCTTCGCGATTTCCAGCGCGCCGTTCGGATCGATCTGCGCGTTCAGCAGCGACGCCGAGCGCCGCACGATGCGCGACAGTTGATCGGCGTCGTAGAACTCGAGGCGCGAGACGATCCCGAAACGGTCGCGCAGCGGGTTGGTCAGCATCCCCGCGCGGGTGGTCGCACCGACCAGCGTGAACGGCTGCAGGTCGAGCTTCACGCTGCGCGCGGCCGGACCTTCGCCGATCATGATGTCGATCTGGTAATCCTCGAGTGCCGGATACAGGATTTCCTCGACGACCGGCGACAGCCGGTGGATCTCGTCGATGAACAGCACGTCGTTCGCTTCGAGGTTCGTCAGCAGTGCGGCGAGATCGCCCGCGCGCTCGAGCACGGGGCCCGACGTCTGCCGCAGGTTCACGCCCATCTCGCGCGCGATGATGTGCGCGAGCGTCGTCTTGCCGAGACCCGGCGGCCCGAACAGCAGCACGTGGTCGAGCGGCTCGGAGCGGCGCTTGGCGGCTTCGATGAAGATCTCGAGCTGGCCGCGCACCTTTTCCTGGCCGACGTAGTCGTCGAGCTGGCGCGGCCGCAGCGCGCGTTCGAACACCTCCTCGTGCGACGAGGTGGGCGTGGCGGCGATGATCCGCTGCTCGGTGGCGAGTTTGTCGGTTTCAATCATGCGGCCATTGTACCGCGCGCCGCTCGCGGTCCGAACTGGCCGAACGGCCGACTGGCGCGCGCCGCGCGGCGGCGCGACACTGCGTCCGACAGTCGGTTCTGGCGGGCGTTATGCCTTCGACAGCGCCTTCAGCGCGAGCTTGATGCCTTCGGACACGCCGGTGCCGGCCGGCACGTTCTTGATCGCGGCGAGGCCTTCCTTTTCGGAGTAGCCGAGCGCGAGCAGCGCGTTGACGATGTCGGTCGCATGGTCGGATGCCGACGCGGCGCCGGCGAGCGCGCCGAGGTCGGCGCCGAGCTTGCCCTTCAGCTCGAGCAGCAGGCGCTCGGCCGTCTTCTTGCCGATGCCGGGCAGGCGCGTGAGGCGTGCGGCGTCCTGCATCGTCACGGCCTGCGCGAGCTCCTGCACGCTCATGCCGGACAGCACGGCGAGCGCCATGCGCGCGCCGATGCCGGTGATCTTCAGCAGCTCGCGGAAGGTCGTGCGCTCCTGCGGCGTCAGGAAGCCGTACAGCAGGTGCGCGTCCTCGCGGACGATCTGCTGCGTGAGCAGCACGACGCGCTCGCCCGTCTGCGGCAGGTTGTAGAAGGTGCTCATCGGCACGTCGATTTCGTAGCCGACGCCGTTGCAGTCGACGAGCAGGTGAGGCGGGTTCTTTTCGAGCAGGATGCCGGCGATGCGACCGATCATGGATGGCGGGATGCGAGGAAGAAAGCGCGAGTGTAGCGCACGCGCGGCGCAATGCCGATGGGCCAGGCCGTCAGGCCGAGGCGGTGCGTGTCGCGTGTGCGCCGCGCGCGGGCAAGACGGTCAGCCCGGCGCGCCGTGCGATGGCGCACGCCGGCATCAGCCGACCAGCCGCCCGCGCCGCACGCGCAGCCCTTTCTTCGCGAGCGCCGGTGCGAGGCCGCCGAGCGTGCCGAGCGTGTTGCCGCCGTGCGCATGGCAGATCGCCATGCCGAGCGCGTCGGCCGCATCGGAGCCCGGTTGTCCGGAGAGGTTGAGCAGCCGCGTGACCATCTCCTGCATCTGCGTCTTGGTCGCGCGGCCGTAGCCCACTACGGCCTGCTTGAGCTGCAGCGCCGTGTATTCGGCGACCGGCAGCCCGCCCGCGACGAGGCCGCAGATCGCGGCGCCGCGCGCCTGGCCGAGCAGCAGCGTCGACTGCGGGTTCACGTTGACGAACACCTTTTCGATTGCGGCCTGGTCGGGCGCATGTTCGCGCACGATCGTCGACACGCCCTGGAAGATCGTGCCGAGCCGGGTGGCCAGATCGGCCGTCGGCGTGCGGATCACGCCGCTCGTGACATAGGCGAGCCGGTGGCCGCTGACGTCGATGACGCCGAAGCCGGTGACGCGCAGGCCGGGGTCGATGCCGAGAATTCGCATGAGTGAGGAGAGAGGCGTGATGCAGCGATACTACAACGAATGGTGCGGCGAGCTGGCCGCAAGGTCGCGCGCGCCGGCGCCGCGCAATAAAAAACCCGGCGGGTGCGACGCCGCCGGGTTTTCGTGCAACGGCCGCGCGGGCCGCATGCGATCAGTGACGGAAGTGGCGCACGCCCGTCAGGATCATCGCGATGTTGTGCTCGTCGGCTGCCGCGATCACTTCGTCGTCGCGCACCGAGCCGCCCGGCTGGATCACGCAGGTCGCGCCGGCCGCCACGACGACGTCGAGGCCGTCGCGGAACGGGAAGAACGCATCCGACGCGACGGCCGAACCGGCCAGCGTCAGGCCGGCATTCTGCGCCTTGATGCTCGCGATGCGCGCGGAATCGACGCGGCTCATCTGGCCTGCGCCGACGCCGAGCGTCATGCCGTTGCCGCAGAACACGATCGCGTTCGACTTCACGTACTTCGCGACGCGCCACGCGAACAGCAGGTCGTCCATTTCCTTCGGCGTCGGGTGGCGCTTCGTGACCACGCGCAGCTCGTGCGGCTGCACGTTCTTCGAATCGAGCGACTGCACGAGCAGGCCGCCGCCCACGCGCTTCAGGTCGAATGCGTTATGGCCGTCGCCCAATGCGATTTCGAGCAGGCGCACGTTCTGCTTCGCGGCGAACACCTGCTTCGCGGCGTCGGAGAACGACGGCGCGATCAGCACTTCGACGAACTGCTTCGCGACAGCCTGCGCGGCCGCTTCGTCGACTTCGCGGTTGAACGCGATGATGCCGCCGAACGCGGAGGTCGGGTCGGTCTGGAACGCCTTCGCGTACGCGTCGGCCGAGTCGTTGCCGACCGCGACGCCGCACGGGTTCGCATGCTTGATGATCACGCAGGCAGGCGCGTCGAACGTCTTCACGCATTCCCACGCCGCGTCCGAATCCGCGATGTTGTTGTACGACAGTTCCTTGCCCTGCAGCTGGCGGTAGTTCGCGAGCGCGCCGGCCGGCGTCGAGATATCGCGGTAGAACGCCGCGCTCTGGTGCGGGTTTTCGCCGTAGCGCAGGTCCTGCACCTTGTCGAACGCCATGTTCAGCGTCGCCGGGTACGCATTGCGCGATGCGTGCTTCAGCTCGTCGGTCAGGCTCGTCAGGTAGTTCGTGATCGCGCCGTCGTATTGCGCGGTGTGCGCGAACACCTTCGTCGCGAGGCGGAAGTTGGTCGGGTAGCCGACCGTGTTGCCGTTCGCCTTCATTTCATCGAGCACGACCGCGTAATCGGCCGGATCGACGACGACCGTCACGTCGCGGTGGTTCTTCGCAGCGGAGCGCAGCATCGTCGGGCCGCCGATGTCGATGTTCTCGATCGCGTCGGCGAGCGTGCAGTCGTCCTTCGCGATCGTCGCGACGAACGGATACAGGTTCACGACGAGCAGGTCGATCGTCGGGATGCCGTGCTGTTCCAGCGCCTGCATGTGCTCGGGCAGGTCGCGGCGCGCGAGGATGCCGCCGTGCACCTTCGGGTGGAGCGTCTTCACGCGCCCATCGAGCATTTCCGGAAAGCCCGTGTAGTCGGCCACTTCGGTAACGGGCAGGCCCGCGTCGGCGAGCAGTTTCGCGGTGCCGCCCGTCGACAGCAGCTTGACGCCGAGGTCGGACAGCGACTTCGCGAAGTCGACGATGCCGGTCTTGTCGGAAACGGAAATGAGCGCTTGCTTGATCATGATGGAACCACCAATAGCCAGGGAAACGGGGACGGGACGGCCGACTACAGCAGGCCGTGCTGCTGCAGCTTCTTGCGCAGCGTATTGCGATTGATGCCGAGGTACTCCGCGGCGAGCGACTGGTTGCCGCCTGCCTGTACGAGCACGACCTCGAGCATCGGCTTTTCGACGCAGGACATCACCATTTCATAGACGTCGTGCGGATTGGAGCCGTCTAGATCCCGGAAATACACGTCCAGGCTCTCGCGGACACATTGTTCGATGTTGTGCTTGCTCATGCTGCTAACTGGTTATGGTCGTCCGACTCGCCCTGGCCGTTTTCCTCTTCGTCATCGACGTAGACGAGATGGTCCGACAGCGCCTTTTGCGCCTCGAAGAATGCATTGACGGCGGCGAGCTGCTCGCGGGAGGAATCGAGCGTGTTCATCCTGTGCCGGAACCCGTTGGCACCGGAAAGGCCGCGAGTGTACCAGCCGATGTGCTTGCGCGCAGTACGGACTCCCGTGAATTCACCATAGAAAGCGTAGTGGTCTTCCAGGTGTTCGTTCATCACGTGCTGGATCTCGTCGATCAACGGCGGGGGCAGCAGCTCGCCGGTTTGCAGGAAATGATCGATTTCGCGGAACAGCCACGGCCGTCCTTGCGCGGCACGACCGATCATCAATGCGTCGGCGCCCGTTGCGTCGAGCACGGCCTTCGCTTTTGCGGGCGACGTGATGTCGCCGTTCGCGACGACCGGAATTCGCACGGCCGCCTTCACGGCCGCGATGGTGTCGTATTCGGCGTCGCCGCGGTACAGGTCGGCGCGCGTGCGGCCGTGCACGGTGAGCATCGAGATGCCGGCGGCTTCGGCCAGCCGCGCGACCGTGATCGCGTTCTTGTGCTCGCGATCCCAGCCGGTGCGGATCTTCAGCGTGACGGGCACCGCATCGGGCCCCGTGCCGACCGCCGCGACGACGGCCTCGACGATCCGCTGCACGAGCGGCTCGTTCTGCAGCAGCGCGGAGCCGGCCGCGACGTTGCAGACCTTTTTCGCCGGGCAGCCCATATTGATGTCGATGATCTGCGCGCCGTTGTCGACGTTGTAGCGTGCCGCTTCGGCCATCATCGCCGGGTCGGCGCCGGCGATCTGCACCGCGATCGGCTCCACTTCGCCTTCGTGGTTCGCGCGCCGCATCGTCTTCGCGCTTTTCCACAGCTGCGCGTTGGACGCGACCATCTCGGACACGGCGTAACCGGCCCCCAGCCGCTTGCACAGCTGGCGGAACGGACGATCCGTCACCCCGGCCATCGGGGCGACGAACAGGTTGTTACGCAATACGTGAGAGCCGATAACGGGCATCGCAATGGCACCGCCCGCGACCGGCGCGGGCATGAAAAGGGCGGAGGGAAAACGCGTATTTTACCGTATTCCCATGTCCCGCCGATTTGACCCGGTTTGTGTGGCGCGCCCGCGCGTCAGTTGCGCTGGCCGAACATCATCTGGCGCGCGATCGCCTTCTTGAGCGGCGGCACGAATTCGAGCGCGGTGAGCGCGGCGCCGCGCAGCAGCGGGAGCGGGCCCGTGTCGATCGTGAACAGCCGCGCCAGCGTGTCGGTCGCGCCGATCGTGAAGCGCCGGTCGAGCGCGCGGCGAGCGTTGAAGGTCGCAAGTGCGGTCGCATCGAAGCGCTGCGCGGACAGCGCGTCGACGAGCGTATGCGCGTCGCGCAGCCCGAGGTTGAGCCCCTGGCCCGCGACGGGGTGCAGGGTTTGCGCGGCATTGCCGACGATCGCGACGCGGCCGCTGACGAGCGTTTGCGCGGCGTTCAGCCCGAGCGGGAACGATGCGCGGCCCGCGATCGCGACGAACTGGCCCATGCGTTCGCCGAACGCGCTGCCGAGCTCGCGCAGGAACGTGTCGTCGGGCAGCGCCGCGCGGCGTGCCGCTTCGTCGGGCGTGCAGCACCAGACGAGCGCGTAGTCGGCCTGGCGCGGCCCGCCGAGCGGCAGCAGCGCGAGCGGGCCTTCGTGCGTGAAGCGTTCCCATGCGACGTTCGGGCGCGGCGCCGATACCGTGACCGTGCCGACGAGCGCGGTCTGCCCGTAGTCGCGGCGATGCTTGCCGGCGTCGGCGTGCTGTTCGTGGAACAGCCCGCCTTCGGCGTTGATGACGATGCGCGCGCGCAGCGTGCGCTCGCCCTGCGGGCCGTCGAGCGTCAGCGTGACGCCGTCGGCGTCCTGCTGCGGCGCGCGCGCGGTGGTCGACGTGAGCCAGTCGACGCGTGTGCCGCGCACGGCGTCCGCGAGCGCCTGCACGAGCGAGCCGTAGCGCACGACATAACCGAGCGCGGCGAGGTCGTGCTCGTCGCGGTCGATCAGCGTGCGGCCGAAATGGCCGCGCTGCGATACGTGGATATGCTCGATCGGCGTTGCGTCGGCAGGCCACGCGAGCGTGTCGAGCAGCACGCGGCTGCCGTGCGAGACGGCGATCGCGCGCGGGTCGTTTGCGCTCGCGGCCGGTTCGCGCGCATCGATCAGCGCGATCGACGCGTGCTGCGTTGCGCTGCGGCGCGCGAGCCAGCCGGCGAGCGCGAGCCCGACGGGGCCCGCGCCGACGATGGCGAGGTCGTAATCCGGTGTGGCCGGGGAGGAAGCGGTCGTCATCTTGATTCGTGAAACGGAGGTAACGGTCGGCAGCGGCCGGTCATGCGCCCGCGCGCATCAGCGCTTCGATCTCGGCGGCGTCGACAGGCACGCCGCGCGTGATCAGCTCGCAGCCGTGCTCGCGCACGATTGCGTCGTCCTCGATGCGGATGCCGATGTTCCAGTACTCGGGCGGCACGTCGTCGGCTGCGCGCACATACAGGCCGGGCTCGACCGTCAGCGTCATGCCGGGCTTCAGCGTGCGCCACGGCAGTGCGCCGTTGCCGTCGCGCTCGGCGAGCCGCTCGCGGTAGTCGCCGCAGTCATGCACGTCCATGCCGATCCAGTGGCCCGTGCGGTGCATGTAGAAGCGCGTGTACGCGCGCTCGGCGATCACGTCGTCGACGTTCGAGAAGCGTGCTTTCGGGATGATGCCGGTATCGAGCAGCCCCTGCGCGAGCACGCGCACGGCCGCATCGTGCGGCGCCTCGAACGGCACGCCCGCGCGCGTCGCATCGATCGCGGCCTGCTGCGCGGCGAGCACGATGTCGTATAGCGCGCGCTGCGCGGGCGAGAAGCGCCCGTTGGCCGGGAACGTGCGCGTGATGTCCGATGCGTAGCCGTCGAGTTCGCAGGCGGCGTCGATCAGGATCAGGTCGCCGTCCTGCGCGGCCGCGTTGCCGGCCAGGTAGTGCAGCACGCACGCGTTCGCGCCGGCCGCGACGATCGAGCCATACGCAGGCGCCTGCGCGCCGTGCTTGCGGAACGTATACAGCAGCTCGGCCTCGAGTTCGTATTCGCGGATGCCGGGGCGGCACGCCTGCATCGCGCGGCGGTGCGCGAGCGCGGAGATGTGCGCGGCGCGCATCATGATCGCGAGTTCGTGTTCGTCCTTCACGAGCCGCATGTCGTCGACGAGCGGCGTGAGGTCGAGCATCGCGTCCGGCGCGGCGACGCCCGAGCGCGCCTGCGCGCGCACCGCGTCGAGCCAGCCCGCGAGCTGCCGGTCGAAGTCGGCCGACGCGCCGAACCGGTAGTGCACGGTGCCCGCATCGGCGAGCAGGCGCGGCATCTCGGTGTCGATCACGTCGACCGCGAACGCCGCGTCGAAGCCGAACGCATCGCGTGCGGCTTCGGGCCCGTAGTGGAAGCCTTCCCAGATCTCGCGGTCGACGTTCTTGCCGCGGCAGAACAGGATCGACTCCGGCGCGCCGTGCGGCGCGGCCGCGTTCAGCACGAGCACGGCATCCGGTTCGGTGAAGCCCGTCAGGTAGTGGAAGTAGCTGTCGTACCGGTACGGGTAGGCCGTATCGCGGTTGCGCAGCAGTTCCGGCGCGGTGGGGACGATGGCGACGCCGCCGCCGGCGGCGCGCAGTGCGGCAAGCACGCGTTCACGGCGCTGGCGGTAGACGTCGACGGCGATGGCGGTATCGTGGGGCGCATTCATCGTGCGATTGTAGCGCCGGCGGACGCGGCGCGTGAGAGAGGGGCGGGAAGCCGCGCCGGAAGGACCGCTACGGCGGCTGTTGCAAACCATCCACAGGCCGGCCGGGCGATTTTCTACCGCGCGCCGCTGGCCGGTTATGATCGGCGACAACGTATACTCTCGGCGGTTCCCTTAAAAAGGCAGATGATGAAATTAATCGGTTCGCTCAGCAGCCCGTACGTCCGAAAGGCGCGGATCGTGCTCGCTGAAAAGAAGATCGACTACAAGCTGGAGCTCGAGAACGTGTGGGCGCCGGAGACGGATATTCATGCATCGAATCCGCTCGGCAAGGTCCCGTGCCTCGTGATGGAAGATGGTGCCGCGGTGTTCGATTCCCGCGTGATCTGCGAATACGTCGATACGCTGTCGCCGGTCGGCAAGCTGATTCCGCCGTCGGGCCGCGAGCGCGTCGAAGTGCGCTGCTGGGAAGCGCTGGGCGACGGCGTGCTCGACGCGGCGGTCGCGATTCGTCTCGAACACACGATGCGCGACGAGGCGCAGCGCAGCGCGAGCTGGATCGCGCGCCAGCAGCGCAAGATCGACGATGCGCTCGTTGCGATGTCGCAGGGTCTTGGCGGCAAGACGTGGTGCGTCGGTAATCATTACTCGCTCGCCGACATCGCGCTCGGCTGCGCGCTCGGTTATCTCGACTTCCGGATGCCCGAGGTCAACTGGCGCGATCGCCACCCGAACCTCGACAAGCACTTCGTGAAGCTGCTGCAGCGGCAGTCGTTCGCCGACACGCTGCCGCAGAACTGAGCCGCTGCCGGCCACGCAGTCACACATTCGGCAGACGAAAGAAAAGCGCCCCGCGGGGCGCTTTTCTTTTTGCCGGGCCGCCCGGAGCGGGGCGGTTGCGAGCGTCACTCGATCGACGCGTAGACGGTTTCGCCGAGCGTGAACGAATCGCTGCGCGCAATCGGCCACCACTTGTCGTACAGAGAGAAGCCGCAATGGTTGCCGTCGAGCAGCGCGCCGGGCTTCAGGTATTTCAGCAACTGCGACATCAGCCGGACCTCGTGCGGCGCGATGCGCTGCACGATGTGATGCGCGCGCAGCTCGGACGGATGCGCGAGGCCGGCCGCCTGCACGAGTTCCTGCAGCGCGTGCAGCGTATTGCGGTGGAAGTTGTACACGCGGTCGGCCTTGTCGGGCACGACGAGCGCGCGCTGGCGCACCGGGTCCTGCGTCGCGACGCCGGTCGGGCAGCGGCCCGTGTGGCAGGTCTGCGCCTGGATGCAGCCGACCGCGAACATGAAGCCGCGCGCCGAGTTCACCCAGTCCGCGCCGATCGCGAGCGTGCGCGCGACGTCGAACGCGGTGATGATCTTGCCGCTCGCGCCGATCTTCACGCGGTCGCGCACGCCGATCCCGACGAGCGTGTTGTGCACGAGCAGCAGCCCTTCCTGCAGCGGTACGCCGACGTGGTCGGTGAATTCGAGCGGCGCCGCGCCCGTGCCGCCTTCCGCGCCGTCGACGACGATGAAGTCCGGCACGATGCCGGTCTCGACCATCGCCTTCGCGATCCCGAAGAATTCCCACGGATGGCCGACGCACAGCTTGAAGCCGGTCGGCTTGCCGCCCGACAGCGTGCGCAGCCGTTCGACGAATTCGAGCAGCCCGCGCGGCGTCGAGAATTCGGAGTGCGTCGCGGGCGAGATGCAGTCCTTGCCCATCGGCACGCCGCGCGTCTCGGCGATCTCCGGCGTGATCTTCGCGGCCGGCAGCACGCCGCCGTGGCCGGGCTTCGCGCCCTGCGACAGCTTCACCTCGATCATCTTGACCTGCGGATCGGCGGCCTGCTTCGCGAACTTGTCGGGGTTGAACGTGCCGTCGTCGTTGCGGCAGCCGAAGTAGCCCGACGCGATTTCCCAGATGATGTCGCCGCCGTTCTCGCGGTGGTACTTCGACAGCGAGCCTTCGCCGGTGTCGTGCGCGAAACCGCCTTTCTTCGCGCCGAGGTTCAGCGAGCGGATCGCGTTCGCGGACAGCGAGCCGAAGCTCATTGCCGAGATGTTGAAGATTGAGATGTCGTACGGTTGCGCGCGATTCGCGCCGACGCGGATGCGGAAATCGTGGTTCGGCAGCTTGGTCGGCGCGAGCGAGTGGCTGATCCATTCGTGCGCGACGGCCTTCACGTTCAGCTCGGTGCCGTACGGGCGATTGTCGGCGACGTTCTTCGCGCGCTGGTAGACGAGGCTGCGCTGCGCGCGCGAGAACGGTTTCTCGTCGGTGTCGTCCTCGACGAAGTACTGGCGGATCTCGGGGCGGATGAACTCGAACAGGAAGCGGAAATGGCCCCAGAGCGGGTAGTTGCGCAGGATCGCGTGACGGTCCTGCTTCAGGTCGTACAGGCCGAGCGCGACGAGGGCGGCGGGGATCAGGATCCACAGCCAGGAGAGTGCGTGGATCGACGCGAGCGCGGCCGTCGCGGCGAGCAGCAGGACGGCACACCACATCGCCAGATAGCGTCGTGAAAGCATGGGGACTCCGTAAGAATCTTGAAATGCCGCCATGCGTGCGCTGCGCGGCGGCACGCCGACCGCGGCGGAATCGTGTTCCGCCGGGCGCGGCGTGCCGCAAGTCTAAACCGAATAGGTGTCAGCGTGCTTCGGCGAGCGCCGGTGCGTGGCCTTCCGCGGCTGCGGCCTGGCCGGGCTGGCCGGTTGCCGCGAACTCGATGATGCCGCCGCCGAGACAGATCTCGCCGTCGTACAGCACGGCCGACTGGCCGGGCGTGACGGCCCACTGCTCGGCGTCGAACGCGAGCGAGAAGCGCTCGCCGCCGGCATGCGCGAACGTGCACGCGGCATCGGCCTGCCGGTAGCGCGTCTTCGCGCCGCACGCGAAGCCTTCCGCCGGCGGCTCGCCGGCGACCCAGCTCACGTTGCCGGCGACGAGCTGCCGCGACAGCAGCCACGGATGATCGTGGCCCTGCACGACATACAGCGTGTTCGACGCGATGTCCTTCGCGGCGACGAACCACGGCTCGCCGCTGCCGCTCTTGCTGCCGCCGAGGCCGATGCCCTTGCGCTGGCCGAACGTGTAGAACGCGAGGCCGATGTGCTCGCCGACGACCTTGCCGTCGGGCGTCTTCATCGGGCCCGGTTTCGTCGGAAGGTAGCGGTTCAGGAAATCGCGGAACGGCCGTTCGCCGATGAAGCAGATGCCGGTCGAATCCTTCTTCTTCGCGTTGGGCAGCCCGATCTGCGCGGCGATCTCGCGCACCTTGGTCTTCGGGATCTCGCCGAGCGGGAACATCGTCTTCGACAGTTGCGCCTGGTTCAGCCGGTGCAGGAAGTACGACTGGTCTTTCGTATGATCGAACGCCTTCAGCAGTTCGAAGCGCCCGTCGCGCTCGCGCACGCGCGCGTAGTGGCCGGTCGCGATCATTTCGGCGTCGAGCGACATCGCGTGATCGAGGAACGCCTTGAACTTGATCTCGGCGTTGCACAGCACGTCGGGGTTCGGCGTGCGGCCGGCCGAGTATTCGCGCAGGAACTCGGCGAACACGCGGTCCTTGTACTCCGCCGCGAAGTTGACGGCTTCCACGTCGATGCCGATCAGGTCGGCCACCGACACGACGTCGATCCAGTCCTGGCGCGTCGAGCAGTATTCGCCGTCGTCGTCGTCTTCCCAGTTCTTCATGAACAGGCCGACCACGTCGTAGCCCTGTTCCTTCAGCAGCCACGCGGTCACCGACGAATCGACGCCGCCCGACATGCCCACCACTACACGGCGCTTGCTCATTTGTTGACCGCCTGACGTTCGAATGCTTCGGGGCGCGGCGCGACCGAATGCGTGTGCACGAAATCGAGCGGAATGCGCCGCCCGGCGAGATAGTCGTCGACGCATCGCATCACCGCGGGCGAGCGGTGGCGCTCGCTGCATGCACGCAGTTCGTCGGCCGTCATCCACAGCGTGCGGACGATGCCGTCGTCGAGCACGTGGCCCGCGACCGGCTCGCCGGCCGTGCCGCAGAACGTGAAGCGCAGGTAGGTCGCGCCGGCGGTGCCGGGGCGGTCGTAGTGCGCGAGATAGACGCCGACGAGCGCGTCGGGCGTGAACGGGTGCGCGGTTTCCTCGAGCGTCTCGCGGATCACGGCGTCGGCCAGCGTTTCGCCTGCTTCGAGATGGCCGGCCGGCTGGTTGATGCGCAGGCCCGTCGAGGTTTCTTCCTCGATCACGAGAAAGCGGCCGGCGTGCTCGACGAGCGCGGCGACCGTCACATGCGGGGTCCAGATTTCGGGTTTCATGGTTCGGCATTTTACCGGTTGCGCCCGAACGCTGCCCGGCGTCTGATCTGACGATAGGCGAATCCGACCCTCGCAAACCGGCCGTCCTGCCGATGCGTGGCGCTGCGAGTCGAGTGAATGTCGCATTCGCGCACGATCGTGCGGAATGTACTGGCGCGACCGTCGCTTTCGGTTAAAGTGCAGCGTGAACGCCGTTGCCCGTGAGCCGGTAAGTCAGCCTGTCCGGCTCGTTGTGCAGTAAAAATCGCAAGAAAAGAAATACTGACAATGACTGGAGGAACTGACGATGCATATTGGAGTGCCTGCTGAAACGCGGGCGAACGAGGCGCGTGTGGCCGCGACGCCGGAAACCGTGAAGAAATACGCGGCTGCCGGCCATCGCGTCAGTATCGCGAAAGGGGCCGGCGTCGCAGCCAGTTATCCCGACCAAGCCTATGCGGCCGCCGGTGCCGAATTGACCGACCAGTCGGCTGCTTTTGATGCCGACATCGTGTTGAAGGTCCAGGCGCCCACCGACGCGGAACTGCCATCGCTGAAGCGCGGCTCCGTGCTGGTCGGCATGCTCGAGCCGTTCAACGGCGAGCAGGCGGCGAAACTGGCCGCGGCCGGCGTGACGGGCTTCGCGCTCGAAGCCGCGCCGCGCACGACGCGCGCGCAGAGTCTCGACGTGCTGTCGTCGCAGGCGAATATCGCGGGCTACAAGGCCGTGCTCGTCGCCGCGGCGCTGTATCCGCGCTTCTTCCCGATGCTGATGACGGCCGCAGGCACCGTGAAGGCCGCGCGCGTGCTGATTCTCGGCGCGGGCGTCGCTGGCTTGCAGGCGATCGCGACCGCGAAGCGGCTGGGCGCCGTGATCGAGGCTTCCGACGTGCGGCCGGCCGTGAAGGAGCAGATCGAGTCGCTCGGCGCGAAATTCCTCGACGTCCCGTTCGAAACCGACGAAGAGCGCGAGGCCGCGCAGGGTGTCGGCGGTTATGCGCGCCCGATGCCGCCGTCGTGGCTCGGCCGCCAGGCCGCGCTCGTGCACGAGCGTGCGAAGCAGGCCGACATCGTGATCACCACCGCGCTGATTCCCGGGCGCCCGGCGCCGACGCTGATCTCGGTCGAAACCGCGCAGTCGATGAAGCCGGGCTCGGTGCTGGTCGATCTCGCGGCCGGCCGCGGCCCGGAATTCGACGGCAGGAAGAGCGGCAACTGTCCGCTGACGGTCGCCGACCAGGTGATCGTGCACAACGGCGTGACGATCGCCGGCTACACGAACCTCGCATCGATGGTCGCGTCGGACGCGTCGGCGCTGTACGCGCGCAACCTGCTCGACTTCATGAAGCTGATCGTCACGAAGGAAGGCACGCTGAACATCGACCTGACCGACGACATCGTCGCCGCGACGCTGCTGTGCCGCGACGGCGAAGTCACCCGCAAATAACGGAGGAGACCATGGAAGTCATCAATCACACGGTGATCAACGTGATCATCTTCGTGCTGGCGGTGTACGTCGGCTACCACGTCGTCTGGAACGTCACGCCGGCGCTCCATACGCCGCTGATGGCCGTGACCAACGCGATCTCGGCGATCGTGATCGTCGGCGCGATGCTCGCGGCGGCGCTCACCGTCGGCGTGACCGGCAAGTTCTTCGGCACGCTCGCGGTCGCGCTCGCGGCCGTCAACGTGTTCGGCGGCTTTCTCGTGACGAGGCGAATGCTCGAGATGTTCCGCAAGAAGGAGCCCAAGCGTGTCGAGGGCGGCAAGGAGGGCGCGCGATGAGCATGAACGTCGTTACCCTGCTGTACCTCGTCGCATCGGTGTGCTTCATCCAGGCGCTGAAGGGCCTGTCGAACCCGAAGAGCGCGCGGCGCGGCAACCTGTTCGGGATGGTCGGGATGGCCATCGCGATCCTCACGACGGTCGCGCTGATCGTCAAGCAGGCGGCCTGGCTCGGCGCGAACCTGCCGCTCGGCATTGCGCTGGTGCTCGGCGCGCTGGTCGTCGGCGGCGCTGTCGGTGCGTTCGTCGCCGCGCGCGTCGAGATGACGAAGATGCCGGAACTCGTCGCGGCGATGCACTCGCTGATCGGTCTCGCGGCCGTGTGCATCGCATATGCGGTGGTGTCCGAGCCGGAAGCGTTCGGGCTCGTGCCGCAGGACGCCGTCGCGTCGAACTTCATCCCGTACGGCAACCGCGTCGAGCTGTTCATCGGCACGTTCGTCGGCGCGATCACGTTCTCCGGGTCGGTGATCGCGTTCGGCAAGCTGTCGGGCAAGTACAAGTTCCGGCTGTTCCAGGGCGCGCCGGTCGTGTATGCGGGCCAGCACCTGATCAACCTGATGCTCGCGATCGCGATGCTCGGCTTCGGCATCCTGTTCGTCATCACGCAGGCGTGGCTGCCGTTCATCATCATGACGGCGATCGCGTTCGTGCTCGGCGTGCTGATCATCATCCCGATCGGCGGCGCGGACATGCCGGTGGTCGTGTCGATGCTGAACTCGTACTCGGGGTGGGCCGCGGCCGGCATCGGCTTCTCGCTGAACAACGCGATGCTGATCATCGCCGGCTCGCTGGTCGGCTCGTCGGGCGCGATCCTGTCGTACATCATGTGCCACGCGATGAACCGTTCGTTCTTCAACGTGATCCTCGGCGGCTTCGGCGGCGAGGCGGCCGCCGGCGGCGCGGCGGGCGCGCAGGAGCAGCGGCCGGTGAAGTCGGGCTCGGCCGAGGATGCGTCGTTCATGCTCGGCAACGCGGAATCGATCGTGATCGTGCCGGGCTACGGGCTGGCCGTCGCCCGCGCGCAGCACGCGCTGAAGGAGCTGACCGACAAGCTGATCGAGAAGGGCGTCGACGTGCGCTATGCGATCCATCCGGTTGCCGGGCGGATGCCGGGGCACATGAACGTGCTGCTCGCGGAAGCGGAAGTGCCGTACGACATCGTGTTCGAGATGGAGGACATCAACGGCGAGTTGGGTCAGGCCGACGTGGTGCTGGTGCTCGGCGCGAACGACGTCGTGAACCCGGCCGCGAAGAACGATCCGAAATCGCCGATCGCGGGGATGCCGATCATCGAGGCGTACAAGGCGCGCACGGTGATCGTCAACAAGCGTTCGATGGCGGCCGGCTACGCGGGCCTCGACAACGATCTCTTCTACATGGACAAGACGATGATGGTCTTCGGCGATGCGAAGAAGGTCATCGAGGACATGGTGAAGGCCGTCGAGTAGCGTACGCACCGGCAACGCGGGCGCCTGCTTCAATGCAGGGGCGGTCCGCCCGGACAGGCCCGACCGGCGCAAGCCGGCCGGGTCTTTTTCATGGGTGCGACGAGGTTCGCGATGCACGCGGCGATCGCATCCCGCACGCGCACGATCGCCGGACCGCCGGACCGCCGGATCGCATCAGCGCATCGGCGCTTCCGCGATTCGCATGTAGTCGGCGATCCGCCGTCCTTCCATGTCCGGAAACTGCTCGTGCACGGTGATGTCGCCCATCCGCGCGATGTCGAAGGTGCGGAAATCGTCGCGCAGCTCGCACCACGCGCCGATCGTCCAGCGCCCGCCCCAGTAGACGAGCCCGAGCGGCCACACGCGGCGTTGCGAATGCGCGCCGAGCCGGTCGCGGTAGCCGAAGCTGACGATGTGGCGCGTGTCGATGGCCTGGTGGATCGCGTCGACCTTCGCGCAAAACGTCTCGTCGATGTGGAACGACGGCGCGAACACGGGCAGGCGGTCGAGCGCCGTGCGCTTGTCGGCCGGCATCGCCGACGCGATCTTCGCAAGCGCCGAGCGGGCGCCGCTCGCGAAGCGCGCACCGCCCCAGGTCTCGAGCATGCGCGCGCCGGTGGCGAGCGCCGCGAGCTCCTCGGCCGTGAACGTGAGCGGCGGCAGGCTTGCGTTGCGGTTCAGCCGGTAGCCGATGCCGGCTTCGCCTTCGATCGGCACCCCTGACAGTTGCAGGTCGCGCACGTCGCGATAGACCGTGCGCGGCGACACCGACAGCCAGTCGGCCAACTGCTGCGCGGTCGTGAGACGGCGCCCGCGCAACAGCTCGGCGATCTGGAACAGGCGGTCGGCACGGCGTGTCATGGCAGCACCTCGATTCCAACGGCTAAGGGGACTTCGCGATGATAGCGCCGCACCGCCCCGATGACCGATGCGCTCAATGGCATTTCGGCGCGTGCAGGCCGACGCGGTTGCCTTCGGTATCGATCAGGTAGCCGATGTAGCCGTAGTTGTTCGGCAGTTCGACGACCGAGCCCTGCACGACGCCGCCCGCGCGCTTCGCGCGCTCGAGCGCCGCGACGACCGAGTCGCCGGCGTTCAGGTAGACGAGCACGCCGTTCGCGCTCGGCTTCATCTGCTGCGGATCGAACACGATGCTGCCGCCCGTGCTCGACGCCTCGTGATCGAACATCGCCATCGGCACGCCGCCGATGACTTCGCGCTGCAGCGTGGTTTGCAGCACGGTTTCGTAAAAGCGGATCGCGCGGTCGAAATCGAGGGACGGAATGTCGAACCAAGCGATTGCGCGTTCCAGGGTTGCGGTGGCAGTTGCGGACGTCATGACGAACTCCTTGTTGCGTTGTTATTCGGGTTCTGTGTGGAAACCAGCGTTGCATTGCGCCGGGATTGCAGTGTGATCGCGGCCTGCTGACACCGTATTGTCAGTAGAGTTGTCATCCTTGACATGCAACCATTTGGTTGCATAATAAGACCATCGACCCGGGAGCGGCATGGATCTCGTTTTCAAGGCGCTGGCCGATGCCACGCGCCGTCAGTTGCTCGACCTGCTGCATGCGAAAAGCGGCCAGACCCTGTCCGGGCTGTGCGACGGACTCGCGATGAGCCGGCAGGCCGTGAGCAAGCATCTCGCGCTGCTCGAGGCCGCGAACCTCGTCTCGACCGCATGGCGCGGCAGGGAGAAGCTGCATTACCTGAATCCGGTGCCGATCCACGACATCGCGGAACGCTGGATCGGCAAGTTCGAGCGTCAGCGCCTGCAGGCGCTGGCGGATCTCAAGCGCGGGCTGGAAGCGGCCCGCGGCACAGGAGACGACGATGAGTAATCCCGCCTTTGTGTACGTGACCTTCATCGCGGCGACGCCCGAGCGCGTGTTCGACGCGCTGACCAACGCCGAGCTGACGAAGGACTACTGGGTACGGCATCGCAACGCGTCGCCCGACTGGCGGCCGGGCTCGCGATGGGAACATCAGGACTACGACGATCCGTCGCGGGTCGACATCGTCGGCGAAGTGGTCGAGAACGATCCACCGCACCGGCTGGTCGTCACGTGGCGTACGCCGTCGGGAGACGGCGAGGAATCGCGCGTGACCTATCTCGTCGAGCCGCACGAGGGCGTCGTGAAGCTGACCGTCACGCACGACGGGCTCGTGGCCGGTTCGGAGATGGATCGCGGGATTCGCGGCGGGTGGCCGGTCGTGCTGTCGAGCCTGAAGACGCTGCTCGAGACGGGGCACGCACTGCCGTTCACGATGGGGCGCTGGTCGAAGTCGAAGCACTGACGCGCGCCGGCGGGAGGAGCGCGCGGGCGCCGCGATGGCGGTACCGCGCAATGGTGTCGCTTACGCGTCGCCTTCCGGCGCGGCCGGGCGCGCCTTCACGCTGCCGGCGATCAGGTCGAAGCGGAACAGCCGGCATTCGAGCGCGCCGTTGAACAGCGGCGTCTTCGCCGATTCGCGCAGCCGCAACTGGCCCGGCAGCGAACGGTCGGACGTCAGCAGGAACGCCTGCCAGCCCGTGAAGCGCTGTTTCAGCGCATCGCCGAGCGCGTTGAAGAACTCGCTGTCCGGCGCGTCGGTGTGCGTGCGGCGGAACGCGTCGTCGTTGCCGCGGTTGCGGCCCGTCTCGCGCACTTCGCCGCGCGCACTGCGGCCGCGCACCTCGATCCGCTCGCCGTACGGCGGGTTCGCGAGGATGATGCCCGGCCCGTCGCACGGCGGCGTCATCCCGCGTGCGTCGACCTGCTTGAGCCACACCGACGGCACGCCCGCGCGCTCGAGGTTCGCGCGCGCCTTCTCGAGCATGTCGCCGGAAATGTCGCTGCCGTACACGCCGAGCGCATCGCCGCGCTTGCCGCGCGCCGCGCGCTTCGCGTCCAGCGCCGGGACCTTCAGCCCCTGCCACGCGGTGATGTCGTACTGCTTGAGCTTTTCGAAGCCGAACCGGCGTTCGACGCCCGGCGCCACGCCGAGCGCGATCTGCGCGGCTTCCGCGAGGAACGTGCCGCTGCCGCACATCGGGTCGTACAGCGGCGTGCCGGGCGTCCAGCCCGTCAGGCGCAGGATGCCGGCCGCGAGGTTTTCGCGCAGCGGCGCCGCGCCCTTGTCGAGGCGCCAGCCGCGCTTGAACAGCGGCTCGCCCGACGTGTCGAGGTACAGCGTGCACTCGTTGGCCGTCAGGAACGCGAACACGCGCACGTCCGGCGCACCCGTGTCGATGCTCGGGCGGGCGCCGGTCTTGTCGCGCATCCGGTCGCAGATCGCGTCCTTCACGCGCAACGTCGCGAATTCGAGGCTTTTCAGCGGCGACTTGATCGCGGTGATGTCGACGCGCAGCGTCTGCGTCGCCGCGAACCAGCGCTCCCATGGCTGCTCGAGCGCGAGTGCATAGACATCCTGCTCGTTGCGGTACGCGCGGTGCGCGATCTTCAGCAGGATCCGGCTCGCGATCCGCGAATGGAGGTTCGCGGCCATGCCGGCGGCCCAGCCGCCGCTGAAATGGACGCCGCCCGGCACCTGCGCGCCCGCGGTGAACGGCGCGCCGTTCAGGTGGCGGCCGGCGATTTCGGCCAGCTCGGCGGCAAGCGCCGCTTCGAGGCCGCGCGGGCAGGGGGCGAAGAATTCGTACAGGGTGGGCGAGGACATAAGGCGGGTGAGGACGTGCAAAAGTCCACCATTGTACGCGGCGCGGGCGACCGGGGCCGGCGTTTCGGCGCGGCGACGCAGGCGCGACGGCCGCGTTCGCGCGGGGAGGCCCGGCGCAGCGGCGC
>NZ_JBNCAB010000059.1:0-42613 GCF_049805555.1 Burkholderia sp. DN3021
CCCCCCAAATTTAACAACAAAACGCGGAAAACCCAATTACGTTTGGTTTTTTGGTGGGTTGTTTTTTTTTTATATTATACTGCTTGGGTAGCGCCCCCGCCGAAACTATTGGGGGGAAACATAAAAAATCATAAAACTAAGTGCGGGGCGCCCCGCCCCGAGGGCCGGCCCCCCCGTGCCGCGATGCTTACGCCTTCAGGAACGCGAGCAGTTCGGCATTGATCCGGTCGGCGTTGACGACGCACATCCCGTGCGCGCCGCCGGGGATCACCTTGAGTTGCGCGTGCTTGACGATCTTCGCGGACAGGCGGGCCGAATCGTCGATCGGCACGATCTGGTCGTCGTCGCCGTGCAGGATCAGCGTCGGGACGTCGATCTTCTTCAGGTCTTCGGTGTAGTCGACCTCGGAGAATTCCCTGACGCACAGATACTGGCCATAGGCGCCGCCCATCATGCCCTGCGCCCAGAATGCGTCGATCGTGCCCTGCGACACCTTGGCGTCCGGACGGTTGAAGCCGAAGAACGGCACGGCGAGATCCTTGTAGAACTGCGAGCGGTTCTCGGCGACGTTCTTGCGGATTCCGTCGAATACGTCCATCGGCAGGCCGCCGGGATTGGACGCCGATTTCACCATCTGCGGCGGCACGGCGCCGATCAGCACGGCCTTCGACACGCGCTTCGTGCCGTGGCGCCCGATGTAGTGCGCGACTTCGCCGCCGCCGGTGGAATGGCCGACGAGCGTGGCTTCGCGCAGGTCGAGCGCATCCATCAGCGCCGCCAGATCGTCGGCATACGTGTCCATGTCGTTGCCGTGCGACGGCTGGCTCGAGCGGCCGTGACCGCGGCGGTCGTGCGCGATCACGCGATAGCCGTGCTGCACGAGGAACAGCATCTGCGGATCCCACGCGTCGGCGCACAGCGGCCAGCCGTGCGAGAAGACGACCGGGCGGCCGCTGCCCCAGTCCTTGAAGTAAATCTGCGTACCGTCTTTGGTGGTGATCGTGTTCATCGCATGAGCTCCTTGATGGGCGGAAGCGGCGTGTTTGGGGGCGGCAGCGGCGGCAGCGGCCGGCAGCGCGGCGGCTGCAACGGCGGTCGCGCCGGCAAGCAGCATGTCTCGGCGACGCGCCGAGGGAACGGCGTCGATGTCTGCTGGACGCATTGGGACTCCTTGAACGTGCGGTGGAACGATGCCGCGTTGGATGGATGGTGCGGACCTGCCCGCATGCGGCAATCGCGCCGGCAGCCGGCGTGGGTTCGCGGTCGCGGGCCGGCAGGCGCGCAAGTGTTAGCGAACGAACGCCGACAGGAGCCTATCGCGGGGTCATGCAGCCTGTACTGAAATCGCGCTGAATTTTCATGAAGCCGGTCGCGGCGCAAGCCGCGCGAACGCACCGGCCAGAAAAATTAAGCCTGGAATCAAGACTCTTCAGCGGCGGCTCGGTATCGTCAGCATCAGGTCATCCCGTCGCGGGTCTTGCCAGTTCGTGCCGGCGGATGACGACCGCAATGCGGGCGGGTGCGATACATCCGCGCCCTTTGCCACTTGCCTGGGTACGCCGCCATGGACGAATTCAATCGCTGGGAACACGTGATGACGCTGCTCGACCCGTCGCCGGCCGCAAGCCGCTGTGCGCCGCCGCATCTGCGCGACCCGGAACCCGTACGCCGTCGCCATCGCGACGATGCGCCGCCCGCGTCGAGCGGCGGCGTGCGCCGCCGTTGCGCGATCGTCGCCGCCGAGCGGCAGACCGATTCGTCGGTGTTGATATCGTGGAGCGATCCGACCCGCTGCCGCTACGACGAGCAGCGCTGGATCAGCGCAAAATCCCGCGCCCTCGGCCGCTGCGCGCTGACCGGCATCACGATTCATACCGGCGATGCGATCTACAAGCCGCAGTGGCGCGGAGCGAAGCGCCCCGCGAACTACCGGGAGGTGATCCTCGCGTCCGAACTGGACCGGTTCATCGTCAGGCTGTCCCGTTCATGACCCGGAACGGTGCGCCCCATCCGTCGGCCATCGCCGGCGGCCGCTACTTTTTCACCGCTGAGGAATCTTCATGAGCACGTTCACGACACGCGACGGCGTTTCGATCCACTACAAGGACTGGGGCGCAGGGCGCCCGGTCGTATTCATTCACGGCTGGCCGTTGAATGCGGACATGTGGGACGTCCAGATGCATCATCTCGCATCGAACGGCTTTCGCTGCATCGCCTACGACCGGCGCGGCTTCGGCCGATCCGGCCAGCCGTGGACGGGATACGACTACGACACGCTGGCGGACGATCTCGCGACGCTGATCGAGACGCTCGGGCTGCGCGACGTGACGCTCGTCGGCTTTTCGATGGGCGGCGGCGAAGTGGCACGCTACATCGGCCGGCACGGCACGCGACACATCGCGAAGGCCGTCCTGATCGGGTCGGTGACGCCGCTGGTCGCGCGGCGCGACGACCATCCGGACGGTGTCGACGTGGCCGTGTTCGACGGTATTCGCGCGGGCATCGTGGCCGACCGCGCGGCCTTCTTCGAGAACTTCTGGCCGCTGTTCACCGGTTCGAACCGGGCCGCTTCGACGATCTCGCGCGCCGCGCTCGACTGGACGTCGTTCATGGCGCTGCAGGGCGGATTGAAGGGCACGCTCGATTGCGTCGGCGCGTTTTCCGAAACCGATTTCAGGGCGGATCTCGACAAGTTCGACGTGCCGACGCTCGTGATTCACGGCGACGACGACCAGACGGTGCCGCTCGCGCTCACGGGCGCCGCCGCCGCGAAGCGCGTGCCGCACGCGACGCTGAGCGTCTACGAGGGCGGGCCGCATGCGCTGTATCTGTCGCACGCGCAACGATTGAACGACGAACTGCTGGCGTTCGCCCGCGCATGACCCGGCGGGGATGACGCGGCGGAGTGGGCCCGGCCGACCGGACGGCTCACTCCGTCCATTTCGACCCGAGCACCAGGCCGCAGAAATTCGTCCGACGATAGTCCGGGTCGCAACGCTCGAGCACGTCGGCGCCGACGTTGCCGAACGCAGCGGCAGGGCGATGCGCGGTGCCCGCGGCGAGCACCTCGAGGAACAGCTCCTTGAAACACGGGCCGCGCGGCCACGCGTTCACGATCTCGTCGCGTTCGGATCGGCTCACTTCGTCGAAATGACGCGCAAAGAGATCCGTCTCGATACCTGCGCCGAGCAACGCCGTCAACGGCGTCATGTACGGGTGAATGCCGAAGGTCGTGTGCAGCGCGATCGCACGCCAGACCTCTTCCGCATCGCCGGCGGCGACGCCGTATCCGCAGAGGAATGCATGAGCGGCATTCGCGCCGTCGATTTCGAAGCGCCGGCGCGAATCCCGGTAGCGCTCCGTCAGCCCGAAGTCATGGAACAGCGCGGCGACGTACAGCAGCTCGGCGTCGCATGCGATGCCGCGACGCAGCCCGATGATCGACGCAAATGCGAACACGCGCATCGCGTGCCGGAACAGGAGTTCCGGTTCGCCGGCGCGCACGGTCGCGGCGGCCTCCCGAGCGATCGGGCCGTCGGGAATCGGGATGCCGGCGATACGGTTGCCCATGGTCGTGTTCCTCGCGGCGTGACGGCGGTCGCGCGACGCTGGCGCCGTCGAACCATCGTCGCGCGCCGCGCCGCTGAATGTCCTGAGCGGCGCCTGAATCGTTCTGAACGGGAAATCCGACCGGCTCTCACGCCCGGAATCGATTTCGCCGCGCTTTGCACGTCGCTTTTACCTGGTTTTTTTCGCAAGTCATTCGAACTGCGATTTCAATTAACGAGATCACGAAATCGATTCCCGCCAATCGGCCGTTTTATCCGAGAAACGGGTTCACGAATGAACGAATGTTTCGCACATTGAAAATGCAGGATGTCGTGGTGCGCCGTGCCGGACGGCATACGAGCATGCCCGGGAGGCGTCGCGGCGATCACGGTTCTCGTCGATTCAAAAAATTTGCTCCTTCCGTTCTAATAATTTGAATCACCTCATTAGACAAATGCCGTAGCATGGCACCAAACCGGTGTCATTTCTGACAGGGCATCAATGAATGAAGTCGATTAAGAATTTCCATGATCAGGATTGGAACACTTCACGTTTTTCTAGACAGACGTGAAATTCGCTCGAACGGCAAACTGCTGCGCATCGGCAGCCGCGCATTCGAAATTCTCGAACTCCTGATTCGGGCGAATGGCGCATTGGTATCGAAAGACGAAATCATGCAGCGTGTGTGGCCGCACACGATCGTGGAGGAAAACAACCTGCAGGTGCATATCGCCGCGTTGCGCAAGGCGCTGGCCGGCGACCGGAACCTGATCGTCACGGTGCCGGGGCGCGGCTATCGGCTGGTCGGCGTCCAGGCCGAAAGCGCGGCGGCCGTGCGTCCCGCGGCGTCGCGGCTGACCGCCGCGCCGACCGCGCTCGTCGGCCGCGAGCAGACCGTCGCCGACGTCCTCGCGGCGCTCGACACCGCGCGCGTCGTGACGCTGGTCGGGGCGGGCGGCATCGGCAAGACGCGGGTCGCGCTCGAAGCGGCCATGCGGGCCGAGGCGAGTTTTCCGGAGGGTGCCGCGTTCGTGTCGCTGGCCACGGTTGCGTGTCCGCAATTCGTGCCCGCCGCGCTCGCGGGTGCGTTCGGCATCGTGCAGCCGGCCGGATCGCTGACGCTCGAAGCGGTGCTGGCCAGCGTGGCGAACCGCCGGATGCTGCTGGTGCTCGACAATTGCGAACATCTGCTCGATGCCGCCGCGCAGATCGCGACTGCACTGACCGAGTCCGACGCCGGATTGTGCGTCCTCGCGACCAGCCGCGAGGCGCTGCGTATCCAGGGCGAGCGGCTGTGTCCGATTCCGCCGCTCGATGTGCCCGGCGAAGGCGCCGACGATGCCGAGATCCTGCGCGCGAGCGCGGTGCAACTGTTCTCGGCGCGCGCGCGCGCCGCCGACCCTCGCTTTCCGCTCCATGGACGCAGTGTGTCGCTGATGGCGTCGGTATGCCGGCGTCTCGACGGTCTCCCGCTCGCCATCGAACTGGCAGCGGCCCGAGCGGCCGTGCTCGGCATCGATGTGCTGGCCGCGCATCTCGACGATCACTTCAGGTTGCTGACCGGCGGTTTTCGTACGGCCTTGCCGCGTCATCAGACGCTTCAGGCGATGTACGACTGGAGCTACCGCCTGCTCGGGGACGCGGAGCGCCTGCTGTTGCGGTGGCTCGGCGTGTTCCGCGACAGCTTCTCGATCGACGCGGTGCGGGAGATCGTCGGCACGAAGGGGCTGGTCGATGCGGACCTGCTCGACACGATCGCCGGCCTCGTCTCGAAGTCGCTCCTGAGCCTCGAGAGCGCGCACGGCGCGCCGCGCTACCGGCTGCTGACCACGACGCGCGCGTATGCGCTGCAGCAGCTCGCGAACAACGGCGAATGCGCGGCCGCGGCACTCGCGCATGCGAACTACTTCCATACGTTGTTCAGGCTTGCGCCCGGCGGCGACGACGGGCCGCGGGCCGAATCGCGGCTCGACGTGATCCGGCGCGAACTCGGCAATCTGCGCGCGGCGCTCGACTGGGCGTTTTCGCCGAACGGCGATGAGCAGGTCGGCATCGCACTGGCGGCTGTCGCGGTCCCGTGCCTGTTCGACCTGTCGCTGGTGGACGAATGTCGCGAACGGGCGCGCGCGGCGCTCGACGCAATGCGGAATATGGACGAGACGCCGGCGCGCGAGGACGCGCGCGTGCGCCTGCTGGCCGCCTATGCCGCCGCGCTCGCCCATACGTCGGGGCCGACGCGGGGCGTGCACGACGCCTGGTCCGAACTGCACGCGCTCGGGGTCGCCGCGGACGAGGCCGGGTTGCCGGCGCGCGAACCGTAACGGCGCGCGCCGCTGCCGAATTCAGAACGTTTCAGCCTGAACTCAGGACTTGGCCGGCCGGTGCGTCTACATTGCATGCATGGAGACCGTCGGCGATCGGCGGGCGGGCAGCAGACCGGCTCGCACCGCCGCTTGTCGATATCCCGACGCCACCGAATGCCGGCGTGGGGCGGCGCTCGGCACATGTCGTGCCGCGGCGACTTCGCGCGTCATCGAACGACTACCGCATGAAACCTGTCCAGTCCGACCTTTCACGCCACGATTCGCCGCGGGCGGCCGCTCGCCGGATCGGGTAGCACGAGCCATGCGATCGCGCGGGTTCCCCGCCAGTCGCGCAGCGCGCCCGCGGCCCGTTCCAGCATGCTGAACCTGTCCGTCACGGTCGCCTACGGCGCACCGATCGTCGTTGCCGACCTCGTTGCATGGCGGTTGCTCGGGCCTGGCCGTTCGACGACGAAAGCGGTCTGGCGCTGCGCGTCGTTCGCCGCGCTGACCTATGTGCTGTTCGCCACCGGCGTGAGCCCGCTCGCGGTGCCGCCGTCGCCCGACCGGTTCGACCGGCTCGCGATCCAGGCGATCGGCGTCGCCTGGTGGCTGCAGTGCGCGCTGGTGTTCAGCCTGATGCTCGATCATCTGCTGCTGCCGCGCGCGTGGCGCAACCAACGGCTGTTTCACGACATCGCCGCGGGCGCCGTGTTCGGTGCGGCCGCGGTAGCCGCGCTGGGCTACGTACTCGGCCTGCCGCTGAGCGGCCTGGTCGCGACCTCGGGCGCCGTGGCCGTGATCCTCGGCCTGGCCGTCCAGAACACGCTGAATGACGTGTTCTCGGGCCTTGTGCTGAATACCACCCAGCCGTTTCGCCTGGGCGATACGGTGGCCATCGGCGAACTGGAAGGGCGGATAGTCGAAAGCAACTGGCGCGCGACCAAGCTGATCAACAGCCTCGGCAACCTGGTCGTCGTGCCGAACAGCACGGCGGCGAAGGCGACGATCGTCAACCTGAGCGAACCCGCGAGCGTGCACGGCGTGACACTGACGATCGAGATCGATCCGGCGGTGCGGCCGGCCGTCGTCGTCGATGCGCTCGACCGCGCTGCCGCCAGTTCGCTGGACGTGCTGGCCAGTCCCGCGCCGATCTCGGTCGTCAAGGCCTTCAAGACCAATTCCGTCGAATACGAACTCGTCTGTTACGTCGACGCGCTGCAAAAAAAGGTGGCGGTGCGTAACCGGCTCTACGATCTGGCCCACCGGCATCTCGCCGCCGCGGACATCGCGCTGCGCCCGCTCGGCGGGACGGCCGAGGCGCACCGGCCGGCTTCGAGCGGTCAACGGCTGCTGCGCGCGGTCGAACTCTTCAGGCAACTCGGCGACGAGGATCTGGCGGTGCTGGCCAATGCGCTGGCGTCGCGCGTATTTCACAAGGGGGACGTGATCTACGCGTCGAATTCCGATACGCGCCTGCTGACGATCGTCGGGTCCGGTGTCGCGTCGGTGTTCGTGCCGGGCGCGACAGGCGACATCGAAGTCAGGCGGATGGTGCCCGGCGACGCGATCGGCCAGTCCGTCGTGCTGGCCGGCACGCAACTTCATGCGAGCGTCTACGCGGTGACGGCCGTGACGGCCTATCAGTTGAGCAGCCGCGACCTGTCGCCGCTGCTCGCGAGGAAACCCGAACTCGGACGGCTGATGTGCGAATCCCTTAACGAACACATCGCGACCGAGGAAAAGATGATGATCCCGCCGGCCGCGAAGGCGCATGCGTCGTTCAACCTGATCGAATGGCTCGAGAAGGAGATGAAGCGCCTTCACGATTCGTTCGGCTGACGCGGCGGTGGCGGGAGATCGCGGGAAAACGCCGATCGAGCGGTGCGGCCGGCGTGCGGCGGAATCAGGCGAGCGCGGTGAACCGGTCGACGAGATCGGGGCGGTCGAACTGCTCGACCCACCAGTGCAGCGCGCGTCCGGCCTCGTCGCCGCGCCACGCGATATAGCAATGCGTCGTGTCGCGCATGCCGGTCACCTGGCGCGCGACGAGCTTGCCCTGCGCGATCGCGCGTGCCGCGACGCAATCCGGCAGCGTGCCCACCGCGAGTCCTTCGCACTGCGCGGCCAGTTTTGCGGCGAGCGTGGGGACCGCAAGATACGGCTGCCCGGCATCGACGTTGACCGAGCGCGGCTGCAGTTCGCGCGAGGTATCGCTGATGACGGCGCCGCGATACTCGACGACCGACGCCATCGACAGCGGTTCGGGCAACGCCGCGAGCGGATGGGTGGGGGCGACGGCGAACACGTGCCTGAGCGTGCCGATCGGCCGCGCGACGATGTCCGGCAGCTCCGGCGGCTCGCCCACCGCGCCGACGACGAGATCCGCGCGGCGCGAAATCAGCGCATCCCAGGTCCCGCCGAGCACTTCGGTGGACAGGCGCAGCCGCGTGTTCATCTCGAGTCCGTAGAACGTATGCACGTACGGCCACAACGCGTCGAACGGCAGGATCTCGTCGATACAGATGCGAACCTCGGTTTCCCAGCCTTGCTGTGCACGCAGCGCCTTGAGTTCGAGCTGTTGGGCGGCATGCAGCAGCCGGCGGCCCTCTTCGACGACCACGCGGCCCGCGTGCGTGAGCTTCGCACGGCGCCCGCTGCGGTCGAACAGTGCGACGTCGAGGTCGCTTTCGAGTTTTTGTACGAGATAGGTCAGCGCAGACGGTACGCGGTGCAGGAGCTCCGCGGCTTCGGCGAATGTGCCGGTGCGATCGATCGCGTCCAGTGCTTCGAGCGCTTCGAATGACAGCTTCATGATGGAATCCACGCGGGCGTCGGGCTGTCATGGTATCGCCAAGCACCGCGGAGACCAATGCGATTCAGAACAATTAATCCGGTTGCCGGCGCCGGAGGCGCTATCCTTTTTCGGGCAGGATTGCCTCGCGCGAATTCAGCGTCCGATCGGTATTGGCGATGTGCGCCATTTCCGCAGCGTCACCGCACGGGGGAGCCGTGCAGAATGGGCCCGGGTTTCGCGGCTGCTTCGCGTTCCGGCTTGCCTGCGTGTGGTCGGCGTCGGGGGATTGGCCGGCACGCCGGTCGGCCTCCCCGAATCCGGTCAGTCAACGTGGGGCACGACGGCGTCGATTAACGTTTCTTCGCGGCGGCATCGGATGCCTGGGCGCCGGGCAGGGAGCCGAACATGTGCTGGCTGCACTTCGCCTCGCTCCACGCGGTTTTCAGATGAATCCCCGCAAGCATCCTCCGTGCGATCGGCAGGATCTGTTCGCCGGCAAGGATGCCCAGCAGGCCGGCCAGCGCGATCGTGGGCGGAGCGGGCGATTGCACGCCGATCAGGAAGTAGACGACGCCGGCGAGAATCCCGGCAAGCAGCGATGAAATATACGGCTTCATGATTCGGATATAAATGAATGACAATCGTGTGAAAAATACGGATAACTACTGATCCGTGGACGATCCTGTATTTATTCAATAGCGTAGCAGGTCTTTTTTGATGTGATCATTCAATTCGATGGTTTTAAGATCTTTTAAGGCATGTTTTTAGGGATTTTATTAATCGATTTGATTAAGTGGCGTTAACATGAAATCGCGTGTTGAATGACACCGGCTGGCAGGAAAACCTGCCGGCACAGCGCATTGGGCGCCCCCGGCTTGCCGGCGAGGCAGACCCTCTTTTTTCTCCGCGTCAAAGGACATGACAGCCATGAGCAATCCGAAACTCGAAGTACTCACCCCCCATAACAGCCAGCTGATCTTCATCGACCAGCAGCCGCAGATGGCATTCGGCGTGCAGTCGATCGATCGTCAGGTGCTGAAGAACAACGTCGTCGGGCTCGCGAAGGCTGCGAAGGTATTCAACATCCCGACCACGATCACGACGGTTGAAAGCGACAGCTTCTCGGGTCACACCTATCCCGAGCTGCTCGACGTGTTTCCGAACCAGAAGACGCTCGAACGCACGTCGATGAACTCGTGGGACGACCAGAAGGTGCGCGACGCGCTGGCCGCGAACGGCCGCAAGAAGGTGGTCGTCTCCGGTCTGTGGACCGAAGTCTGCAATACGACGTTCGCGCTCTGCGCGATGCTCGAGGGCGACTACGAGATCTACATGGTCGCCGACGCATCGGGCGGCACGTCGAAGGACGCGCACGACTTCGCGATGCAGCGGATGGTGCAGGCCGGCGTGGTGCCCGTCACGTGGCAGCAGGTCCTGCTCGAGTGGCAGCGCGACTGGGCACACCGCGAGACTTACGACGCCGTGATGGCGATCGCGAAGGAGCACTCGGGCGCGTACGGGATGGGTGTCGATTACGCGTACACGATGGTCCACAAGGCCGCGCAGCGTACCGCGACGCCGCACGAGTCGATCCCGCCCGTGCCGGCGAAGTGACCGAAGGCAGTCGCGACTGTCGATGCTGATGCGGCGTGTTCCCCGCGAACACGCGGCATCGGCAATATGAAATCGCGGGCGGCGTACGTGGTCGATTCACGGATGCCGCCCGCAGCGTGTTTGCCAGGACGTTACGACCTGCATTCCAACCTGTCCGAGAAATTGATCGTATGGAACCTTATCTGGTTTCCCTTGGTGCGGGCTTGCTGATCGGTGTCATTTACAGCGCAATCAAGGTCCGTTCTCCGGCGCCGCCGCTGATTGCGCTTGTCGGGTTGCTCGGCATGTTGATCGGCGTGCAGGCCATCCCCACCCTCAAACAGCTCTTTGGCTTCTGATCGAAACGAGGTGACGTATATGACCGCAACCGAGTCCCAACCGGATCTGATCCTTCACAACGGAAGGTTCACGACCCTCGACCGCGCCAACCCCACCGCGACAGCGGTGGCGATAGCCGCCGGCCGCTTCGTTGCGGTCGGCAACGAAGCGGACGTCATGCGGCTCGCCGGGCGCGCGACGAAGGTCGTCGACCTCGGCGGCCGCGCCGTGCTGCCGGGCCTGATCGACAACCACTGCCACGTGATTCGCGGCGGTTTGAACTACAACATGGAACTGCGCTGGGACGGTGTGCCGTCGCTCGCAGTCGCGATGGACATGCTCAGGCGGCAGGTCGCGATCACGCCCGCGCCGCAATGGGTGCGCGTGGTCGGCGGCTTCACCGAGCACCAGTTCGCCGAGAAGCGCCTGCCGACGATCGAGGAGCTCAACGCGGCCGCGCCCGATACGCCGGTGTTCATCCTGCACCTGTACGACCGTGCGCTGCTGAACGCGGCCGCGCTGCGCGTGGTCGGCTACACGAAGGACACGCCCGAGCCGCCGGGCGGCACGATCCTGCGCGACGCCGCGGGCAACCCGACCGGGCTGCTGCTCGCGAACCCGAACGCGACGATCCTCTACGCGACGCTCGCGAAGGGGCCGAAGCTGCCGTTCGAATACCAGTACAACTCGACGCGCCACTTCATGCGCGAACTGAACCGTCTCGGCGTGACGGGCGTGATCGATGCGGGCGGCGGTTCGCAGAATTATCCCGACGATTACGAAGTGATCCGCAAGCTGCACGACGCGGGCGAGATGACGATCCGGATCGCGTACAACCTGTTCACGCAGAAGCCGAATGCGGAGAAGGAAGATTTCGTGAACTGGACCAAGAGCGTCAAGTATCACGACGGCACCGACTATTTCCGCAACAACGGCGCCGGCGAGATGCTGGTGTTCTCGGCGGCCGACTTCGAGGATTTCCGCGTCGCGCGTCCCGATCTGCCGGCGCAGATGGAAGACGATCTCGAAGGCGTCGTGCGCGTGCTCGCACAGAATCGCTGGCCATGGCGCATGCATGCGACCTACGATGAAACGATCAGCCGCGCGCTCGACGTGTTCGAGAAGGTCAACAAGGACATCCCGCTTGACGGCCTGAACTGGTTCTTCGATCACGCGGAAACCATTACCGAAAAATCGATGGACCGTATTGCGGCGCTGGGCGGCGGCATCGCGGTGCAGCACCGGATGGCGTACCAGGGCGAATACTTCGTCGAGCGTTATGGCGCACAGGCAGCCGAAGCGACGCCGCCCGTCGCGAAGATGCTGTCGAAGGGCATCAAGGTGTCGGCCGGCACCGACGCAACGCGTGTCGCGTCGTACAACCCGTGGGTGTCGCTCGCGTGGCTCGTGACGGGCAAGACGGTCGGTGGGCTGCGCATGTATCCGCAGCGCAACCTGCTCGATCGCGAGACCGCGCTGCGGATGTGGACCGAATACGTGACCTGGTTCTCGAACGAGGAAGGGAAGAAAGGGCGTGTAGCGGTCGGGCAGCTCGCCGACCTGGTGGTCCCGGATCGCGATTTCTTCGCATGCGCGGAGGACGATATCGCGGGCACGACCGCGTTGCTGACGGTGGTCGGCGGCAAGATCGTATGGGGCGCGGGGCCGTTCGCGTCGCACGACGCGCCGATTCCGCCCGCGATGCCGGACTGGTCGCCGGTGCGCGAGTACGGCGGCTACGGCGGCTGGGGCGCGACGCAGCGCAACGGCGCACCGCTGCAGCGTGCGGCGGCCGCCGCGATGTGCGGCTGCGCGAGCGCGTGCAACGTGCACGCGCATGCACATGCGAGCGCGTGGGGCAGTGCGTTGCCGACGTCGGACGCGAAGGGCTTCTGGGGCGCGTTCGGTTGTTCCTGCTGGGCGATCTGACATGTCGACGACAATCGGCCGGTACAGCCCAGGGTGGATTCGCGTCCTGCTGGCGCAGCCGTGGGTCGGCGTGCTGGTGCGACTTGCGCTGGTTTCCGCCTTCCTGATCGGAGGCGTCGACAAGGCACTGCACTTCGACGATGCGATCGCGGAGCAGGCGCATTTCGGCCTGCATCCGCCCGCGTTCTGGGCTGCACTGGCGGTTGTGGTCGAGATCGGCGGTTCGCTGTGCGTGGTATTTCGCCGGTTCACCTGGATTGGCGCGGGTGGACTCGGCGTGCTGACCGTCGTCGCGATGCTGGTGGCGAACGACTTCTGGAACCGCACGGGCGTGGCGCGCTTCATGGCGCTCAACAGCTTCTTCGAGCACCTGGGGCTGATCGCCGCGCTCGTCCTCGTCACCATGCTTGGCGATGTTCGAAGCGGGGAAGGGGACAGCCGCGCCTGATCGTTTGTCCGGCAGGTTGAAACAGGAAGGAAATTCAACCGCGGAGAACGTTCGCACCGAACTGCATTGCTTGTGCTGATGCTGGCGGACGGCTTCGTTGCCGCTCCCGCTTCGTTCGCAACGCCTCCCGGACCTGCCGCTACGCATGCACGTGCGCTCGCGGCAGGTCTGCAATACGGCACGACGCTCGTGTCCGTCGCCCTCGGGCGATTTCAACCGTTTCACCGACAGCTTTGTCGCGAGGTCTGGCGGCAGCAAGTCGAATCAGGTGTCTTCCAGGTGACGCCGACACCCGGTCGGCCCCTGTCTCGGCTCGTCCTTGCGCCGTCCGGCACGATTTCCTCGTTTCGCTTCAAGACACCGATCCCCTGGCCGCCCGCAGCGGCGCGCCCGGGCTATCTCGTGGCCGACATCGAAACGGCCATGAAGGTGGCGCGCGAGCATGGCGCGGATGGGGGCGTCGACATGTTCCCCGATCCGATCGGTCGCGCTCGCGTCGACTTCCGGAGAACGCGAACGCGCGGCCATACCGGGCGCGCGCGATGTCGAAGCGCGGCCCGGAATACTCGTTCGGGCATCGCCGGGATATCCAATCCTCAGACCTTATGCCGGTCAGTCCGACCTGCCTGTCTCCGCGCGTCGAATGGTCGGCACCCAGGCGATCGAATTCAAAATTTGTCTAGTCATCCTTGGGATTTGTCCACGTTCGCTGCACCAAATCCGTGCCCGGATTCCCCGCAATGACGCGCGCTAGAGCCCTGTATTTAGGGGATTTCCCGCGTTTACGCGGTTTTTTTTGATCAGCGCTTGTCCCGCGGTTTTTCTTCTTGCATGCTTGTATAGACAAATTCCTGAGGCGGCTTGAATGACCGAGGGGATGACGAACTTCAACGCAAGGAGAAATCTCGTGAACGGCAAGCGCATCAAGTGGGCAATCAGGACGATCGGCGTCATCGCGGCTGCAGCGGCAACGCTTGCCGCGCCGGTTCAGGCAAAGGAATGGAAGACCGTGACGGTGGCGCTCGAAGGCGGCTACGCACCGTGGAACCTCACGTTGCCGGGCGGCAAGCTCGGCGGCTTCGAACCGGAACTGCTCGCCAACGTGTGCGGCCGGATCAAGATCCAGTGCAACATGGTCGCGCAGGACTGGGACGGGATGATTCCCGGCCTGCAGGCCGGCAAGTTCGATGTCCTGATGGATGCGATCTCGATCACGCCGGAGCGCGAGAAGATCCTGCTGTTCTCGCGCCCCTATGCGGCCACGCCGGCGACGTTCGCCGTCACCGACACGAAGATCCTGCCGAAAGCCGCGCCCGGCGCGCCGGCCGTCAAGCTGACCGGCGACGCGAACGCCGACAAGCCGACCGTCGACGCGCTGCGCAAGCAGTTGAAGGGCAAGACGATCGGCATCCAGTCGGGCACCGTCTATACGAAATTCATCAACGACAGCTTCAAGGACATCGCGTCGATCCGCGTGTACAAGACCTCGCCCGAGCGCGATCTCGACCTCGTCGCCGGGCGCATCGATGCGTCGTTCGACGACGTCACGTACTACGCGGCGAACACCGAGAAGAAGGAAAACGCGTCGATCGTGCTCGCGGGCCCGAAGCTCGGCGGGCCGATCTGGGGGCCGGGCGAAGGTCTCGCGTTCCGCAAGCAGGATGCCGACCTGAAGACCAAGTTCGATGCGGCGATCGGCGCGGCGCTCGCGGACGGCACCGTGAAGAAGCTTGCCGACAAGTGGTTCAAGACCGACGTGACGCCGTAAGCGCGCGTTCGGCCGCCGCCGCGTAGTTGACGTCACGACGCAACGACACGGCGGCGCGCATCCTGCAGATTCACTCAACGCATGCCGGGAGACACGCATGGCGATTCTTGAAATGCTCGGCTTCGGAACCGAAGGCTGGGGCGGCGTGCTGCTGCTCGCCGCACTGATGACGGTCGCGCTGACGCTCGCCGCGCTCGCGGTCGGCGCCGCGATCGGCGCCGCGATCGCGGCCGCGAAACTGTCGCGCCACCGCAGCGCCCGCCTGCTCGGCGATCTCTACACGACGGTGTTTCGCGGCGTGCCCGAACTGCTCGTCATCTACCTGTTCTATTTCGGCGGCTCGACGCTCGTCACGACCATCGGCCAGTGGTTCGGCGCGGAAGGCTTCATCGGCGTGCCGCCGTTCGTGATCGGCGCGCTGGCGGTCGGGATGATCTCGGGCGCGTATCAGGCGGAGGTCTACCGCGCGGCCGTGCTGGCCGTGTCGAAGGGCGAGCTCGAAGCGGCGCGCTCGATCGGCATGTCGCGCGGCATGGTGCTGCGCCGCATCCTGATTCCGCAGGTGCTGCGCTTCGCGCTGCCCGGCATCGGCAACGTGTGGCAACTGAGCCTCAAGGACTCCGCATTGATCTCGGTCACCGGGCTCGCCGAGCTGCTGCGCACGAGCCAGATCGCCGCGAACTCGACGCACCAGTACTTCGTGTTCTTCGTCGCGGGCGGCGCGCTCTACCTCGTGATGACGGGCCTGTCGAACCGCGTGTTCAACCGGGCGGAAGCGATCGTCGGCCGCTCGTTCCGCCGCAATTTCGCGCGCAACTGACGGAGAGCACGCATGTCCATCGATTTCGACTTCCTCATCGACACGCTGCGCCAGCTGCTCGCGGCCGTGCCGACCACGCTCGGCCTGTTCTTCGCGTCGCTCGTGCTCGGCGGCCTGCTGTCGCTCGTGATCGTCACGATGCGCGTGTCGCCGCACTGGCTGCCGAACCGCTTCGCGCGCGCGTACATCCTGGTGTTTCGCGGTTCGCCGCTGCTGATCCAGATGTTTCTCGTGTACTACGGGCTCGGCCAGTTCGGCGTGATTCGCGAGAGCTTCATGTGGCCGTTGCTGCGCGAACCGTATGCGTGCGCGGTGCTGTCGCTGGCGTTGTGCACGGCAGGCTATACGGCCGAGATCGTGCGCGGCGGGCTGATGGCCGTGCCGGTCGGGCAGATCGAGGCCGGTTATTCGATCGGCCTGTCGGGCTTCGCGCTGCTGCGGCGCGTGATCGGCCCGATCGCGTTGCGCCAGTGCCTGCCCGCGTATTCGACCGAAGCCGTGCTGCTCGTCAAGTCGACCGCGCTGGCCAGCCTCGTCACGGTGTGGGAAGTGACGGGCGTCGCGCAGCAGATCATCCAGCAGACCTACCGCACGACCGAGGTGTTCGTGTGCGCGGCCCTCATCTACCTCGGCCTGAACTTCATCGTCGTGCGCGTGCTCGGCGCGCTCGAATGGCGGTTGTCGGCCCACCTGCGCGCGCCGAAGCCGGCCGGCGTGCCCGCCGCGGCGGCACGCAATGCCCGGCGCGTCGCGCCCTGAGCGTATCCATCCTTCCCGGAGAATCCGATGAACACCGCTGCTCCCGTTGCCCTGTCGGTCAGGAACATCCACAAGTCGTTCGGCGATCACCATGTGCTGAAGGGCATTTCGCTCGATGCGCACGAGGGCGACGTGATCTCGATCCTCGGCGCGAGCGGCTCGGGCAAGAGCACGTTCCTGCGCTGCCTGAACCTGCTCGAGACGCCCGACGACGGCACCGTCGCGCTCGCCGGCGAGGAACTGAAGATGAAGCGCACGCGCGACGGCAAGCTGCATCCGGGCGACCGGCGTCAGGTCGACCGGATCCGTTCGCAGCTCGGCATGGTGTTCCAGAACTTCAACCTGTGGTCGCACATGACGGTGCTCGACAACCTCGTCGAAGGCCCGCTGCGCGTGCAGAAGCGCAGCCGCGCGGAAGCGGTCGAGGAAGCCGAGGCGCTGCTCGCGCGCGTCGGCCTCGCGGACAAGCGCGGCTACTATCCGGCGCACCTGTCGGGCGGCCAGCAGCAGCGCGTCGCGATTGCGCGTGCGCTCGCGATGCATCCGAAGGTGATGCTGTTCGACGAACCGACGTCGGCGCTCGATCCGGAGCTGGTCGGCGAGGTGCTGCGCGTGATGCGCTCGCTCGCGGAGGAAGGGCGCACGATGCTGGTCGTCACGCACGAGATGGGTTTTGCACGGCACGTGTCGAACCGCGTGATGTTACTGCATCAGGGCGAAGTCGATTCGGACGGCACGCCCGGCGATCTGTTCGGCGGCCAGTGCTCGGAGCGCTTCCGGCAGTTCGTGTCGAGCCATCACGACCGTTCCGCGAACTGAGGCTGCCATGACCGTATTCCGTTCGGCAAAGCCGCTCGACTGGCGGCAGGTCGCGGCAGTGGCAGCCGGCGAGCCGCTCGCGCTGGCCGACGATGCGCGCGTACGCGTCGTCGCGGCGCGCGAGCTCGTCGACGAAATCGTTGCGCGCGGCATCCGCGCTTATGGCGTCAATACGGGCGTCGGCGCGCTGTGCGACGTGATCGTGTCGCCGGCGCAGCAGAGCACGCTGTCGCGCAACATCCTGATGAGCCATGCGGTCGGCGTGGGCGCACCGCTCGGCGCGGCGGAAACGCGCGCGATCGTCGCGGCGGCGATCAACAACTACGCGCACGGGCATTCGGGCGTGCGTGCCGACGTCGTCGACCAGCTCGTCGCGTTGCTGGAACACGATTGCCTGCCGGAGGTGCCGGCGCACGGCTCGGTCGGCTATCTGACCCATATGGCGCACGTCGCGCTGGTCTGCATCGGCCATGGCCATGCGCGCCACCGCGGCGAGCGGATTCGCGGCGACGAGGCGTTGCGCCGCATCGGCCGCGAGCCGCTCGTGCTCGGCGCGAAGGAAGGGCTGAGTCTCGTCAACGGCACGCCGTGCGTGACGGGGCTGGCCGCGCTCGCGCTCGCGCGCGCGGAGCGGCTGCTCGACTGGGCCGACTGGGTGGCGGCGACGAGCTTCGAGAACCTCGGCGGACAGCTCGCCGCCTTCGATCCGGCGTCGCTTGCGTTGCGGATTTCGCCCGGCATCGGGCACGTCGGCGCGCGGTTGCGTGCGCTGCTTGCCGACAGCGGGATGCTCGCGGCGGCAAGCGGCCGGCATACGCAGGATCCGCTCAGCCTGCGCACGATTCCGCACGTGCACGGTGCGGCGCGCGACGTGTTCGACGTGACGGCGGAGGTGGTCGATCGCGAACTGGCGTCGGTGACCGACAATCCGATCGTGGCCGGCACGCGCGACGCGCCGACCGTCCATTCGCAGGCGCATGCGGTCGGCGCGGGCATCGCGCTGGCGATGGACAGCCTCGCGGCCGCGATGGCCCAGGTCGCGGCAATCGCCGAACGGCGTCTCGACCGGCTCGTCAATCCGCTCGTGAGCGGGCTGCCGGCGTTTCTCGCAACGCCGGGCGGCACCTGTTCGGGCTTCATGATCGCGCAGTACACGGCGGTCGCGCTCGTCGCGCAGAACCAGCGGCTCGCGGCGCCGGCGAGCCTCGACGGCGGCATCACGTCGGGCCTGCAGGAAGATCATCTGTGCCACGCGACGCCGGCGGCGCTGAAAGCGCTCGACATCATCGAGAACACGACGCGCGTGCTGGCGATCGAGCTGCTGGCCGCCGCACAGGCCTACGATCTGCAGGCGGACGGCGCATCGCGGGCCGCACCCACCGACGCGCTGTGGCGGCATGTGCGCGAACGCGTGCCGGTGTACCGGGACGACCGGCCGCTCGCGGACGACATCGCGATCGCCGCCGGTATTGTCGCGAGCGTGCCGCCGCCCGTGATGTAACGGCCGGAGGCCGGCCGCCGAGCGACGCGACGGCCGGCGGACGATCCATCATTCATTCGATCGAGGGCGCATGAACGAAACGCAACGACAACTTGCCGGCCGGCTGGCGGGCGCACCGGGCGACGGCGTGCCGGCGCGCGCATTGCCGGCCTACCAGCAGATCAAGCGCTACGTCGTCGAGCGGATCGCGAACGGCGACTGGAAGCCCGGCGGCGCGATTCCGACCGAGGCCGAACTGGTCAAGGAATTCGGCGTCGCGCGGATGACGGTGTCGCGCGCACTGCGCGAGCTGACCGCCGAGCGCGTGCTGACCCGGATCCAGGGCGCCGGCACGTTCGTCGAACGGCGGCATTACGAATCGACGGTGCTGGAAATCCGCAACATCGCGGACGAGATCGCGGAGCGCGGCCATCGGCACAGCGCGCGCGTATTGCTGATCGAAAGCAGCGACGATCAGGAGGCGGTCGAAGCGCTCGGGCTGCGTTCGGGGCCCGTGTTCCATTCGCGCATCGTGCATTACGAGGAAGACGAGCCGATCCAGTTCGAGGATCGCTACGTCAATCCGGCGCTGTTTCCCGCGTATCTGGAACAGGACTTCACGATCGAGACGCCGAATCACTACATGGTGCGGCTCGCGCCGATCCAGCGCGCCGAGTTTCGGATCTACGCGGAAAAACCCAATGCGCAGGTGCGCCGGCATCTCGTGATGGAAATCGGCGAGCCGTGTCTGTTGTTGAGCCGCCGCACGTGGGTCGGCGAGCACATCGCGACGTCGGTGCGGTTGTGGCATCCGGCGTCGCGGTTTCATCTGGCGGGGCGGGTGTAGGGGGCGTTGATTCATCCCGGAACTCGCCGTTGAAACTTTCGTCCACGCCGGCGCCGTTCAGCCAGGGCTTGCCCGGCTCGTCGAGTGCCATCTCCATGCCGTTGCGCGCGGCCCACCTCAGGGCGCACCCCGCCGGCATCTTCTTCAGCCCTGCGTGCTTCTGCTCGAGTAGCTTGAGTAGCTTGCGCCGCTTGACGTCGTCCGCCGCCAGGCCGCCGAAACGCTGCCGCCGGTTCCGAAAATTCCAGGGCAGGTCACCCGGGCGCGATTGATCCGTTTGATGCGCGTCGGCGCACAGCCGCAACAGCCGGGATCGCAAGACATCGAGGAAGAGCGATGGATTTAGCGGTTGATGCACCCGTTGTCAACTGACTGGAGGGCCCTGTCTAACCGTCGGCGCAGTCTCGCTTAACGTGATTCACTTCGCCTGCCGGTGCGAAAACGTTCGTTTGTGTTCGTTTTTATTCGTTTTCGGGCATCGGTGTGTGTCGCGCCAGGCCGTCGAGGCCGGTATGGCCGACATCCCCCCGCCCGGGCGACGCTTCAGTGCCGGAAGCGTCGCTGCATCGGAGATTCTCGCGTCCTCATCCTCAAGCAACTGACATGCACGTAAAAAATGGAGAACAAGATGAGCAGATCGATACGAGCGAAGACAGCGGCGGCCGTGGTCGCATTCGCAATGAGCGCGGCTCCCGCCGCGAGTGTTGGAACCATTCTGTCGCTGGCCGGCGCGCAGGCCGCTTCCGCCGCGACGACCGCCGTCGACGATTATGCGGCGACCCGGTACCCGATCATTCTCGTGCACGGGCTGACCGGCACCGACAAGTATGGCGGCGTCGTCGAGTACTGGTATCACATTCCGGCGGATCTGCAGGCGCACGGCGCGAAGGTATACGTTGCCAATCTGTCCGGCTATCAGAGCGACGATGGCCCGAACGGGCGCGGCGAGCAATTGCTTGCCTACGTGAAGCAGGTCCTCGCGGCGACGGGCGCGCAGAAAGTGAATCTGATCGGCCATAGCCAGGGCGGCCTGACGTCGCGTTACGTTGCGTCTGTTGCGCCGGAACTGGTCGCATCGGTGACGACGATCAGCACGCCGCACTGGGGTTCGCAATTCGCGGACTTCGTCCAGCAACTGTTGCAGGCGGATCCGACCGGCCTGTCGTCGGTCGTGCTCAGCGCGTTCGCGAATGCGCTCGGCACGTTGACGAGCAGCAACTTCAATACGAACCAGAATGCGATCCAGGCGTTGTCGGTGCTGACGACAGCGAAGGCCGCCGAATACAACCAGAAATTTCCGAGCGCGGGTCTCGGTGCGCCGGGCTCGTGTCGGGCGGGCGCGTCGACCGAGACGGTCAACGGCAACACGCACCTGCTTTATTCGTGGGGCGGCACGGCGATCCAGCCGACAACGACGGTGGCCGGTGTGACGGGTGCCGTCGATACGAGCGTGAGCGGGGCCACCGATCCGGCGAACGTGCTCGATCCGGCCACGCTGGCGCTGCTCGGCAGCGGCACGGTGATGATCAATCGCGGCTCCGGTCCGAACGACGGCGTCGTATCGCAATGCAGCGCGCTGTTCGGCCAGGTGCTCGGCACGTATCACTGGGATCACACCGATGCGATCAACCAGATTCTCGGCGTGCTTGGCGCAAATGTGGAGGATCCGGTTGCGGCGATCCGCACGCACGCGAACCGGCTGAAAACGCAAGGCGTGTAAGCGATGACAGGTAGCAAGAGCGGCATCGCGCGACGCGTCGCGCTTTACGGGGCAGCGGGCGTCGTCGCGGCCGGCGCGGTCTGGTATGGGCTCGACGCCCGGAAGACGCGAGACGCCGGCATGTCCGGCGTCGCGCCTGCCGGGGCCGTGTCGTCCGCATCGGCGGGCGGCACGGCGGCGAGCACCGTGCCCGGTTTCGGCGCAAGCGGGCTGCCCCCGGCACTCGCCGGCTCGACTGCGCCGCGCCTGACGCTCGATGCGCACGGCCATCTCGCAAAGGTCGTGGCCGTGCGCGGCTTCTTCGACTATTTCCTGACCGCGCAAAACCAGTTGCGCGCCGCGGAACTCGATGCGCTCGTCGCGCGCGCGGTTGCCGCGCAGCTCGACGGCACGGTTGCGCAACGCGAGGCGCTCGACGTCTGGCAGCGCTACCGTGCGTATTTCGCCGAACTCGCGAAGCTGCCGGGCGGCGGCGCCGTGGACGACAAGCTCGACCTCGCGGCACTGCAGCTCGCGCTCGACCGGCGTGCGGCGATCGCGAGCCGCACGCTCGGCGACTGGAGCGAGCCGTTCGTCGGCGCCGAGCAGACGCTGCAGCGAGACGATCTCGCACGATTGAAGATCGTCCGCGATCCGTCGCTGACCGAGGAACAGAAGGCGGCGGGTCTTGCCGCGCTCGAGCAGCAACTGCCGCCCGAGCGGCGCGCCGAGCTGGAACGCCAGAAGGAGCAGGACAACGCGATCGCGCAGATCGACCACATGCAGAAATCAAACGCGACGCCCGATGAAATGCGCGTGCAGCTCGCGCAAACGCTCGGGCCGGAGGCTGCCGAGCGAGTCGTGAAGATGCAGCAGGCGGACAACGCGTGGCGTGCGAAGTACAACGAATATGCGGCACAGCGCGCGCAGATCGATGCGCAGAACCTGTCGACACAGGATCGCGATGCGCAGATCGCGCAGTTGCGGCAGCGCTACTTTACGGAGCCGGGGGAGGCGCTGCGTGCGGCGTCGCTCGATCACGGCAGCGTGTCGACGCGCACGCAATAGATCGGAGTGCGATCGAGCGGATCGTCGTATATCGAGCGATTTCCGCAACGCGTTGTCGATAGCGGTCGACAGCGCGTGGTTTGTCGGCGCTTCAGCGCGGTCAAGACGAGCCTCATTGCAGAACCGGCATGCCGCTCTAGAGCCCTTGCTCTGAATCCCCATTGCACCGCCGCATAAAACAGTCGTCGGCCGACGGAAGCACACGGCGCAAATAATTTCGTCCGCACTCTGCAAGATCCGCCGCGCTCCCGGGATATGCCCGTCCGGCAAGGGACGCGGTTTGTTTGCCGATGTGATTCCCGGCTAGCCGGGGCCGCTTTCGCGCATCCGGTTCGCGATCTGCATTCAAGCGACGAATGTGTGCATCGCAACAATCCATTTCATTCACGGCAATCGTAACGGTAAGGTGAACGCACGTTCGAATTTGATCGGGCGATGCGAATTCACCACGCGACGATGCCATGAAAACGAATCACGATCGACCTGCGCAAGCAACACCCTCGTCCCCCGGCGGCAATGGGCGCGCGACGGGCCTGCGCCTGCCGGGCAGGCTGGTGGGCCCGATCGTGCTGGGCACGCTGCTCAATGCGCTGAACTCGTCGATGATCGCGGTCGCGCTCGTCAGCATCCAGCAGGCGTTCGACCCGCAGGGCGCCGCGCATGAACGCATCGACACGATGTGGCTCGTGTCGGGCCTTTATCTCGCGACGGCCGTCGGCCAGCCGACGATGGGGCGGCTCGCCGACCGGTTCGGCGCGAAGCGGATCTTCTGCATCGGCCTCGCGATCGTATTGATCGCGTCCGCGCTCGCGCCGTTCGCGCCGTCGCTCGGGTGGCTGATCGCGTCGCGCGTCGCGCTCGGCATCGGCACGTCCGCCGCGTATCCGGCCGGCATGGCGATGATCCGCACGTGGTCGCAACAGCATGCGAACGGTGCGACGCCGACGGGCGGCCTCGGCGCGATCTCGGTCGCGGCGCAGGTGGCCGTCGCGTTCGGGCCGCCGCTCGGCGGCGCGCTCGTGCAGTTCGCCGGCTGGCGTGCGATCTTCTGGATCAACGTGCCGATCGTGCTGCTGGCCTTCGTGCTCGCGTGGCTGTGGATTCCGGCCGACGTCGTCCCGCGCGGCGCGCGGCAACGCCGTACGCTGCGGGGCACGCTGAAGGAGCTGGACCTGCCCGGCGTCGTGCTGTTCGTCCTGACGCTCACGAGCCTGCTGCTGTTCCTGCAATCGGTGTCGCGCGAGCCCGACTGGCTGCTGCTCGTCGCGACGCTGGTGCTGTGCCCGTTGCTGGTCCGGCGCGAGCGGCTGGCCGCGACGCCGCTGATCGACATCCGCATGCTGAGCGACAACCGCGCGCTCACGAGCACGTACCTGCGCTGCGTCGGCACCTACGCGGTGTTCTACGCGATCTTCTATGCGCTGCCGATATGGCTGCAGGAGGCCAAGCGCCTGTCGGCCGCCGACGCCGGCCTCGTGATGCTGCCGATCGCCGGGGTTGGCACGGTGGCGACGATGCTCGCGACCCGCGTCGCGCACCGTCACGGCTCGCGGCCGGTGCTGATCGTCGGCTCCGCGATGCTGTGCATCGGCAGCGTCGTGATGAGCCTCCTCACCAGCGCGATGCCGGTCTGGTCGATCGTGCTGCTGTCGATCGTGTTCGGCGTGCCGAACGGCTTCAACAATCTCGGCAACCAGGCGGCGCTCTACCAGAGCGCGCCGCACGACCGGATCGGCACGGCCTCGGGGCTGTACCGCACCGCGCAGTATGTCGGCGGCAGCCTGTCGTTTGCGCTCGTCGGGCTGGCGCTCGGCCATCCGGCGAGCGATCGCGGCCTGCGCGAGCTGGCCATCGTCCTGGCGGTCGTCAGCGTGCTGCTGCTGCTCAACGCGGCATCGAGCCGGCACCTGGATGCCGCCGCTTCTTCCATCTCCCAACAGAAGTGAGGTTTTGACATGTCCATTCCGACGCTCAATCGCACGGTCGCGCTGGTCGCAATCGATCTGCAGAACGGCATCGTGTCGCTGCCGGTCGTGCCCTACACCGGTGCGCAGGTCGTGGCGAAGACGGTCGAGCTCGCGACCGCGTTCCGCGCGCTGCAGCTTCCCGTCATCTACGTGCACACGAGCTATCAGCCGGACGGCGGCGTGGCGCTGAAGGTCAGGACGGATGCGCCGTCGGCGCCGCCGAATCTCGATCCCGAATGGAGCGCGTTCGCGCCGGCGCTCGGCGTGGGGCCGTCGGACATCGTCGTGACGAAGCACCAGTGGGGCGCGTTCACCGGCACCGACCTCGACGTGCAGCTGCGCCGGCGCGGCATCACGGACATCGTGCTGACCGGGATCGCGACCAACATCGGCGTCGAATCGACGGCGCGCCAGGCATACGAGAACAACTACAACGTCGTCGTCGTCAGCGACGCGGTCAGCACGTCGTCCGCCGACGCGCAGCACTTCGCGCTGACGCAGATCTTCCCGAAGCTCGGGCAGGTCGCGGCGACGGCCGACGTGGAGGCGGCACTGGAGCAGGCGTATTCGCGCTGAACGAAGCGGCGTGTTCGGCGTGCACATTCATACAGAGTCATTTACCGAGGCATGACGATGATCAAGACCGATGCATGGGTTCTCTACGCAGGACCGGAACCGAGCAGGAAGCAGGCGCCCGTGGCGGGCGAGCTGCGTCGCGAAACCTTCGAATTCTCCGATCTGGAAGCCGACGAGGTGCTGGTCGAGCCGCTGTACGGATCGTGGGAAGCGAACCTCGACCACGCGCTGTCGCGCAATCCGGTCGACATCTGCCGGCAGCGCCGCGAGGACAAGATCGTGCTCGGCAACGGTGCGCTGGTGCGCATCGTCGAGCGCGGCAGCGGCGTGAAGACGCTGAAGGAAGGCGAGATCTGCATGGTGATGCCGTTCGGCAAGCGCGACGAATACGGGTTCGCCGAGCTCGTCTATGCGTACGACGCGCCGGGCACGATCGGCGTGATGGCGCAGCGGACCAAGATGCGCGCCGACAACCTCGTGGCGGTGCCGACCGACAGCCGGCATTCGCTGCTGCAATGGGCGACGTACGGCCGCTACTTCACCGCGTGGGACAACTGGAAGGTGGCGTCGGCGTGCTGGCGCTCGCAGCTGCCGGACGTCGATCCGGCCGACTACCTGGTATTCGGCTGGGGCGGCGGCACGACGCTCGCCGAGCTGCAGCTCGCGAAGCGCGAGGGCTTTCGCGTCGCGATGACGGCGAGCAACGACCGGCGCCTCGAGGAGCTCGCGAAGCTCGGCATCACGCCGGTCGATCGCCGCAAGTTCCCGAATCTCGCGTATGACGACGAGCGCTACAAGACCGATCCCGAGTACCAGGCGAGCTATCGCGAGTCGGAGCGCGTGTTCGCGGAGACCATCGCGGAACTGAGCGGCGGCCGCGGCGTCGCGATCTTCCTCGACAACCTCGGCGGCGCGCTGTATCGCGCGACGATGCGCGTGGTCGGCCGCACCGGCATCGTCACGACGGTCGGCTGGAAGACCGGGATGCGCCTGTGGAACCTGCGCGCGACGGAATGCATCAACCGCCGCCTGCACATCCACACGCATGCGTGGCGCTACGACGACAGCATCACGATCCGCGACTTCCAGGAAACGAGCGGCTGGATCGGCCAGGAGCCGACCGAGATCTTCGATTTCGACGAGGTGCCGAAGCTTGCGTCCGACTACCTGAACGGGAAGATCCAGACGTATTTCCCGATCTACCGGATCAATGCCGTCTGAGCGGCAGGTCGCGCGCCGCGCCCGCATCGCTGCACGACGATTAGTCATGCAGACGATGTAGGCGCACGGCGCGCCGTGCAATCCATCTGACTGGAGAACGGCATGGCCACTGTGGAAATCGGGGATGTCGACGCCGGCACGGCGTCGGACGCCTCCAGACCGGCGCCGCTCGACGGCATCCGCGTGATCGACGCCGCGACGCTGTTCGCGGGCCCGCTCGCGGCGACGATGCTCGCGGACTACGGCGCCGACGTGATCAAGGTCGAGCATCCGGACGGCGATCCGGCGCGCAAGTACGGCGCGCGCCGCGACGACGTGCCGTTGTGGTGGAAGGTGCTCGCGCGCAACAAGCGGGCGGTCACGCTGAATCTCGGCACGGCCGACGGCCAGCGGATCTTCCGCGAGCTGGCGGCGCAGGCGGACGTGGTCGTCGAGAATTTCCGGCCCGGCACGCTCGAACGCTGGGGGCTCGGCTACGACGTGCTGTCCGCGCTCAACCCGCGGCTCGTGCTCGTGCGGGTGACGGGCTTCGGCCAGTTCGGCCCGTATGCGAGCCGCCCGGGCTTCGGTACGCTGGCCGAAGCGATGAGCGGGCTCGCGTCGATCACCGGCGAGGCGGACGGGCCGCCGCTGCTGCCGTCGTTCCCGCTCGCCGACACGGTCGCGGGGCTGACCGCCGCATTCGCGATCATGACCGCGCTGAAGGCGCGCGAGCGCACCGGGCGCGGCCAGGTCGTCGATCTCGCGATCATCGAGACGATGCTCGCGGCGATGGGCGCGCAGGTCGCGAGCTACGACCAGACGGGCCGGGTGCCCGAGCGCACCGGCAACCGTTCGCCGAACAATTCGCCGCGCGGCGTCTACCGCACGTCGGACGGCAAGTGGGTCGCGCTGTCGACGTCGGCGCACAGCATCGCCGAGCGCGTGATGCGCCTCGTCGGCCGCGCGGACCTGATCGACGAACCGTGGTTCGCGAACGGCGCCGAGCGCGCGAAGCATGCGGACGAGCTGGATGCCGCGGTCGGCGGCTGGATCGGGCAGCGCACGCGCGACGACGTGATCGCCGAATTCGAGCGCGCGCAGGCGGCGGTCGCGCCGATCTACGACGTCGCCGACGTGCTGCGCGATCCGCAGTACGCGGCGCTCGGCTCGATCGTGTCGGTGCCCGACGCGGAGCTCGGCGCGTTCCGCACGCACAACGTGCCGTTCCGGCTGTCCGACACGCCCGGCGCGATCCGCTGGGGCGGGCCTGCGCGCGGCACGCACAACGACGAAGTATTCGGCGCATTGGGACTGGAGCGGCGCGAGATCGCCGATTTGACCGAACGGGGCATTCTATGAAAACCAGCGCAACTTACCGCAGTTACCTCTACGTGCCCGCGCACAAGGCGCAGGTGGTCGAGAAGGCGTATGCAAGCGAAGCCGACGCCGTCGTGCTCGACCTCGAGGATGCCGTGCCGGCCAGCCACAAGGCCGAAGCACGCGAGGCGGCCGCCGCGATTCTCGCGGAAGGTCCGCCGAAGCCGACGTACGTACGGATCAACCCGATCGGCAGCCCGTGGTGCCGCGACGACGTCGACGCGATCGCGCAGCCCGCGCTGCAGGCGCTGCGCCTGCCGAAATGCGACCTGCCGCAGCATATCCAGGAAGTGGCGGGCTGGCTCGACGCGCTCGGCTGCGAGGCGGGCATCCAGATCCTGATCGAGTCGGCGTATGGCGTCGAGACGGCTTACCAGCTCGCGACCGCGTCGCCGCGGCTCGAACGGATCGGGCTCGGCGAGAGCGACCTGCGCGCGGATCTGCAGATCGGCGTCGACAACTTCACGCTCGAGGTGTGCCGCGCGCGCTGCGTGGTCGCGTCGCGGGCGGCGGGGCTGAACGGGCCGATCCAGACCGTCTATCACACGCTGCCCGATCTCGACGGGCTGAAGGAATCGACGCTGCGCGCGAAATCGATGGGGTTCGTCGGCCGCTTCGCGATCCATCCGTCGCAGCTTACGGTGATCAACGAGGTGTTCACGCCGTCGGACGACGAGATCCGCGCGGCCCAGCGCGTGCTCGAGGCGGTCGATGCGGCGGCGGGCAAGGCCTCGGCGTCGTCGGTGTTCGTGCTGCCGGACGGCCGCGTGGTCGCGCCGCCGCTGATCGCCAACGCGCGCGTGACGCTCGCGCTCGCGAACAATCTTCGACTCAGTGGAGCACTGGCATGAGCACACCCGACACGCTTTCCGCGCCGGCGGCGGCCGCCGATACGACCGTACCGAACCGGCCCGCGCCGCCCGACGGCATCGTCGGCGCGCTCGGCCGCTTCGCGGCGGAGGTGCGCGCCGAAGGGCTGGATCGCAGGCTGCGCGTCGAGGCCGCCGCGCGGGTGCTCGACGTGGTCGGCAACAGCCTGATCGCGCACGACGAACCGGTCGCGCAGTCGGTGCTGCAGGTTGCGCGGCGCTGGGCCGGCACCGGCCCGGCGAGCGTGATCGGCGCGCCCGACCGGCTGCCGGCCGCGAGCGCCGCGCTCGTCAACGGCACGCTCGCGCATGCGATGGACTTCGACGATTCGCACATGCTGTCGGTGCTGCACCCGAGCGCGTCCGTGATTCCTGCCGCGCTCGCCGCCGCGCAGGCGAGCGGCGCGTCGGGCGCGGCGCTGCTCGATGCGATCACGGTCGGCACCGAGGTATGCATCCGGCTCGGGGTCGCCGCGTACAACGAGCGGCTCGGCAATTCGGTGTTCTTCGAGCGCGGCCAGCACGCGACGTCGATCTGCGGCACGGTCGGCGCGGCGGCGGCCGCGGCGATGCTGTTCGGGCTCGACGCCGCGCAGATCGCGGCGGCGCTCGGCATTGCCGCGAGCATGGGCGCGGGCCTGCTCGAAGCGAACCGCACCGGCGGCTCGGTGAAGCGGATCCACTGCGGCTGGGCGGCGCACGCGGGCGTGAGCGCGGCGGAACTGGCAGGCGCGGGCGTGACCGCGCCGCCGACCGCGCTCGAAGGCCGCTTCGGCTTCTTCCACGCGTGGTGCGGCGACCTCGCCGACGTCGACGCGGTGCTGCGCGACCTGGGCGACGAATGGGAGACGAGCCGGATCATCTTCAAGCCGTATCCGTGCAACCACTTCACGCATCCGGGCATCGACGCGGCGCTGCAACTGAAGGCGCAAGGCGTGACGGCGGACGACGTGGTGTCGGCCGAGCTGCGGGTCGCGACGTCGACGCTGCGCACGATCGGCGAGCCGGCGGAGCTGAAGGCGAATCCGCCGAACGGTTATGCGGCGGCGTTCTCTGGGCCGTACACGGTCGCGGCGGCGCTGCTCGGCGGCGGCGGGCTCGGCGTCTGGTTCGACGATTTCGGCGATGCGCTTGCGCAGGACCCCGCACGGCGCGCGCTGGCCGCGAAGGTGCGCTGCGTGGCCGATCCGTGGTGCGACGCACGCTTCCCGACTTTCCTGCCGGCCGTGCTGCGCGTCGAGCTGCGCGACGGGCAGGTGCGCGAGGCGCGGATCGAGTCGAGCAAGGGCACGAATTCGCGGCCGCTGACCGAACAGGAGCTCACCGCGAAATTCGTGCTGGCGGCGAGTTCGGCGCTCGGCACGGCGCGCGCGCTCGCACTGCGCGACGCGGTGCAGGCGCTCGCCGACGATGCGCCGCTCGACGCGCTTGCGGCGCTGACGTCAGGGTCTGAAGGAGGACACCGATCTTGAATGCACCCCGCTGGAAAAAGCGGCCGCCCGGCTCGAACTGGGGCGATTTCGGTCCCGACGACCAGAAGGGGCGGCTGAACTGGCTGACGCCGGACAAGGTGCGGCAGGGCGCAGCCGAGGTTCGGGAAGGGCTGTCGTTCTCGCTGAGCCTGCCGCTCGACGTGCCGCGCGGCGGCGGGCTGAACGCGCGGCGCCGGCCGCCGGCGATCATGCCGGCGCTGCTCGGCGGCAAGCCGTACTTCGGCTATCGCGCGGACGAACAGGTTGCGAACGCAACCGATGTGGTTTGCGACGATTCGTTCTGCATGCACTCGCAGTTCTCGACGCAGTGGGACGGCCTGTCGCACGTGGGCGGCCTGTTCGACGCGGACGACGACGGCGTGCCTGAAATCGTGTTCTACAACGGCTTCCGGATGGGCGAGCATCTGCGGGTGCCGCAGGAAGGCGACGCGACGGGCGGCGCGCGCGCGCTCGGCATCGAGGTGATGGCGCAGACGGGCGTGCAGGGGCGCGGCGTGCTGATCGACCTGCGGCGTCATTTCGGCGACGCGCGCACGAAGGTCGGCTTCGCGCAGCTGATGCAGGTGATGGACGCGGACCGCGTGCAGGTCGAGCGCGGCGACATCGTCTGCCTTCACACCGGCTTCGCGGATCTGCTGCTGAACGACGACGGCGGATCGCCGGCGACGGTCGCGAGCGCGTGCGTGCTGGACAGCAGCGATGCGCGGCTGCTGGAATGGATCGACGAATCGGGGCTGGCCGCGCTCGTGGCCGACAACCATGCGATCGAGGAGCGTCCGCAGCATGCGCAGCCGCTCGCGCAACCGGGCGCGCTGATGCCGTTGCACGAGCTGTGCCTGTTCAAGCTCGGCATTCACCTCGGCGAGCTGTGGCACCTGACGCCGCTCGCGAACTGGCTGCATGCGCACCGCCGGAACCGGTTTCTGCTGACCGCGCCGCCGCTGCATATCCGCGGGCTGGTCGGCGCGCCGGTGAATCCTGTCGCGACCGTTTGAGCGTGCGGGCGGCCGTGGCGGCGGCCGCCCGCACTTTTTTTGCAGCGCGACCGGCTTGCGCAAAGTGCGAATTCAATTGCCGATTGACAAGGTATTCAGAAGAATCGACGCGAAACGGGCAATTTAATTTAAAACCATAAATAATATCGGCCGTTATCTAAAAAATATCGACAAGTCAAGATTGGACTATTCTTGTGCGTTGCACTAAATATCAGGGGATTGCTCCGATTGCGGAATTTCGCAATCGTGATCGGAGGCGGTGATTAACCTGTTTAGTGGATGGTCGCAAACATGAATCTACGTTCGATCGATTTGAACCTGCTGGTCATACTCGATGCGCTGCTGACGGAGAAACAGGTCACTCGGGCCGGCCAGAAGGTCGGCCTCACGCAGCCGGCCGTCAGCAACGCGCTGGCGCGGCTGCGATTCGTGTTCAAGGACGAGATCCTGGCGCGCACCGCGGTCGGCATGGAATTGACGCCGCGCGCGCAGGCGCTGGCCATGCCGATTCGACAGATCATGCAACAAATCGAGGAATTATTTGAATCGGATTATCAATTCAATCCTTTTACGTCCGAGCGCCATTTTACGGTGCGCATGTCGGATCTCACCGAATTGCTGTTGCTGCCGGCCCTGCTGCGCTGCATGCGCCTGACCAGCCCGAATATCGGCATGGACGTCGTGCACATGAGCGCCGCCAAGACCGCCGACGCGCTCGAATCGGGGCTGCTCGACCTGGCGGTCAGCGCGGGCCTCGAACATTCGGGCACGCTGTCGTCGCAAACCGTGTTTCATGACCGGATGGTCTGCGTGATGAGCCGCAGCCATCCGGACGCGGGCAGGCCGCTGACGCTCGAACGGTTCCTCGCGCTCGACTTCCTCAACGTGACGATCAATCCGGTCGACCACAGCCTGGTCGACAACCTGCTCGCGAACATGAACTGCACGCGGCGCATCGCGCTCAACGTGCCGCACTGGCTCGTCGTGCCGAACATGCTGGATGCGCTGCCGTACGCGGTGATCATGTCGGAGCGGCATGCCGTGAGCCTCGACGATGCGCGGCTCGTGATCCGCGAGCTGCCGCTCGCGATGGAGCCCGTCGCGTGGTCGCTGTACTGGCGCCGCCGCTACGACGGCAGCAACGCGCACGCGTGGCTGCGCGGCCGCATCGTCGAGGTCGCGGAAGCGCTCGAGCGGCACGGCGTCGCGGCGGAGGCTTAGCGTGAGCCGCCCCAGGGCCGTTCACGCGGGTCGGCCGACGACGAGCAGCGGCGGCAGCGCGGCGACGTCGGGCTGCTCGTCGAGCCGCCACAGGTAATCGAGCGCAGTGCGGATCTGCGTCGGGCTCCAGTGTCGCCGGCAGTTCTTCGTGAACTTCGCGTCGTAGTCGTCGCGCCGCATCGGCCGCGTCGGCGAGCCGGGCAGGTCGTCCACCTGCTTCGCGCAGGTCGTGCCGTCTTCGCACACGGCCGTCACCCGGTTCGGCGCCTGCGCCGGATAGCGGGCGGTCAGCGCCGGGTCTTCGTGCACCGTGATCCGCTCGATCAGCGCGCGCAGCGCCGGATCGCGCAGCGCGTCGTGCCGGTAGCTCTCGGTCGTGATGTCGCCGTCGAGCATCGCACGCGCGACGATGTACGGCAGGCTGTGATCGGCGGTCTCGTGGGTCGACGGCGCCCATTTTTCGCGGTCGCGGCCGGCCGTCACGTAGCCCACTTCGGTCGTGTGGATCTCGATGCGCCGGATGCGGCGCAGGTCGCCGACCTGCGCGGCGACGTCGAGCGCGGCCGGAATCGCGGTTTGCGTGAGCCCTTGCGCGGGATAGAACTTCACGAAGCACTTGCCGATCCGGAACGCGCCGCCGCGCCCGCCGAATTCGCGCGTGTCGACGGCGAACGGCCCGGACACCTGCGGAAAAAAACCCGCCATGCCTTCGAAGATCGGTGACGGGCCGGTCAACCCGGCGCGCGCGAGCTGCGTCGAGAACACCGCGTTGCGCGCCGCGTCCGCATCGGCGAGCGCCTTCCAGTTCGACAGTTGCTGGACGCGCGTCTGGTTCAGCGCGAGATGGCTGTTGATCGACAGGTTCACCGCCTGCACCAGCTGCGGCGCGGGCATGCGCATCAGCTTGCCGGCGGCGAGCGCGACGGCGGGCAGGCTGTAGCACGTGTGGTCCCAGCCGCGCGGGCTGATCGCGGCGGCGTCCATCAGCCGGCACGCGATCTCGTACGCGATCGCGATCGACAGGATCAGGTCGCGGCCGTTCGCATGCTGCGCTTCGGCGACGGCGAGGCACGCGGACATGTTGTCGCTCGGATGGCCGGTCTCCTTGCCGGCGTACGCGTCGTTGAAATCGTAGTAGCGCAGCGCGGTGCCGGTCGCGAACGCGGCAAGATCGGGGCTCGTGCGCTGGTTCGTGCCGACGATCGTCGATACGCCGCCCGGCGATGCGAGCGCCGCGTCGCGCGCGATCCGCACCGGGCGTTCGTCGTGCGCGGCGATCGCGCAGCCGAGCGCGTCGATCAGGTGCGCCTTGATCGTCTCGATCGTCGCGGCGTCGAGGTCGCGATACTGCAGCCCGGCCGCGTAGTCGGCGAGCTGTTGCGCGAGATCCGGGCTGTCGGCGGTGACGCCGGCGGCCGGCAGCGCGCCGGCGCGGGCATGGGCGAGCGGCAGTGCGAGTGCCGCGCCGGTCAGCGTGGCAAGGAAGTGGCGGCGGTTCATGGTGCGATGACTCCGAAGGTTCCTGAAACTGGGGGAGAGGCGAGCTCAGAACAGCTTGCGCAGGCCGAGTGCTGCGCCCGCGCTGCCGGCGCGGTCGGCGGCCAGCGAGTAGTGGAGGAAGTTGTAGTTGTAATTGTCGAAATCGAGCGCGGCGCGGCGCGCGTAGCCGCCCGCCAGGTACAGCGTGACGGCTTTCGACAGGAAGTAGTTCAGCTGCAGCGTGATCTGCTGCGGGTTGGCCGGGTGCGGCGCGGGCGTCTGCGCGTTCGGCGGATTCCGTACGCGGATGTCCTCGTAATAGAACGCGCCGATCGCCTGCAGGTAAGGGGTGATCATGTAGCGCACGCCGGCCCACCAGAACGTGTAGTGCGTCACGACCGACGGCGTGGCGACGCCGCTCTGGCCGTGCGTGACGCCGGCCAGCAGCTGCGTGCGGTCGACGGACACGATCGCGGCGGCGGCGTAGCGGCGGAAATGCGCGAAGCTGCCCGGCTCCGGCGTGTTGACGTTGTCGAACGCGGCGGCGAACGAGAAGGCGCCGCCGGCATAGTCGAAGCCGGCGCCGTAGGCGGCGTTCGACTGGAACGCGCCGGGCGTGCCGCCGAACGAATAGTGCGTTTCGAGCGTCAGCGAGCCGATCTTCGCCAGGTACTTGGCGACGTTGTTCTCGCGGAAGTTGACGCCGACGATCGCGCCGGCCGGCTCGTACAGCGTCGAGTACGCGCCCGTCGGCGAATAGCGCTCCATGACGTCGAACAGCGTCGAGTACTGGTGGCCGAGCCGCAGCGCGCCCCAGCGCTCGTGCTGCAGCCCGACCCACGCGGAGCGGTCGAAGCCGCCCGCGCCGGTGCCGGTGCCGTTGTTCAGGTTGATGCCGCTTTCGAGCCGGAACGCGGCCTGCCAGCCGCCGCCGAGTTCCTCGACGCCCTTCAGGCCCCAGCGCGAGCCGCTCTTGCCGCCCGACGCCATCCGCACCAGCGATGCCGACGACTTGTCGCCGGGCGCGGCCTGGTGGGTGAGGAATTCCGTATAGATGTCGGCCACGCCATACAGCGTGATCGTACTCTGCGCGCAGGCGCCGGCCGATACGAGGCCCAGTCCGCACAGTGCGGACATCCGCTTGCCCATGGCTTGTCTCCTTCCAGGGTTTGTTATTTATTTGAATGCGGCGCCGCGCCGGTCGAGCGGTGCGGCGGTGCGGCGGTGCGGCGGGGCGCCGCTATCCGGGCCGGGCGGCGAACGGGCAGCGGCGCGGTGGAACGCACGCGTGCACCGCGCGACGCGCGCGTGCGCAGGGATGAAGCACGGCGATGAAGGGCGGCGCGCGCATCACCGGGGCGCGCCGTCGGCACGCGCCTGCACGGCCGCGTGACGTGCGAGCACGCGCTTCGCGCGGGCGACGCCGGGCGCGTCGACCATCCTGCCGTCGACGCGCAGCGCGCCGCGCCCGTTCGCGCGCGCGTCGTCGTAGGCGGCCAGCACAGCGTGCGCGTCGCGCACCGCGTCGTCGTCGGGCCGGAACGCGCGGTTGAGCGCGCCGACCTGCCGTGGATGGATGCAGGTCGCGCCCGCATAGCCGAGCTCCGCGGACGCGCGCGCGAGGCGCTCGAACGCGTCGAGATCGCGCAGCTCGTCGAGGCCGCCGATGAGGCCGAGCGGCAGGATGCCGGCGGCGCGCGCGGCGATGATCAGCAGCTGCTTCGGCACGCGCAGCACGTCGGCGCCCGCGCCGCTTTCGCAGTTCAGCGCGAAGTCGCCGCCACCCAGCATCATCGCGACGACGCGCGGCGATGCCCGCGCGATCCGGTCCATCGACTGGAACGCGCGCGGCGTTTCGACGATCGCGACGATCCGCGTGCCGCCGGGCGGCACGCCGGCTTCCTCCTCGAGCGTGGCCAGCAGTTCGTCGATCGCCTCGACGTGCGAGCCGCCGCGCACCTTCGGCAGCACGACGCCGTCCACGCCGGCCCGGACGGCCGCGCGCAGGTCGGGCACCAGCAGGTCGAGCGGACCGTTGGCGCGCACCAGCACGTCGCGGCCCGGCGCGCGCAGTGCCGGCACGGCGTCGGCCAGCCCGTCGCGGGCGGCCTCCTTGCACGCGGGCGGGACGCTGTCCTCGAGATCGAGGATCAGTGCATCGGCGTCGCTCGCGGCGGCCGATGCGACGAAGCGGGGGACGTGGGCGGGGACGTACAGCAGCGAACGCCAGACGGGTTGAGGCGACGAATTCATCGTTGATCTCGTAAAATGAAAGTCACTTTCATTTTTGTGATGGATGAGGGCATTCGTCAAGATTATCGTTAACGCCTAGTTTCAAAGGCGGTTGCAAGAAGATGAGCGACCGAAGCCGCGCGGATTCATGTTGATGTCATCGATGATCTGCGTATAATGAAAGTAACTTTCATTTTTTAGGTGCCGGCCGCCGCGTCGCGGCGCGACTCTGCCGGCATCGCACGAGGTGGACATGAACAAGGTGGAGACAAGCAATCCGGCAGAGGGCGGCGTGGCCGCGGTCAACCGCGCGCTGACCGCGCTGCTGGCGTTCGGCAACGCGCCCGGCGGGCTGATGCTCGCGCAGGTCAGCGAGGAGACGGGGCTCAACATGAGCACGCTGTTGCGGATGTTCGAGTCGCTCGAGCAGTTCCGCTTCATCAAGCGCCTGCCGGACGGGCGCTATGTGCTGGGGCCCGCCGTGTTCCAGCTCGGGATGATGTATCGCGAGTCGTTCCAGCTGCGCGAGTACGTGATGCCGATCCTGTCGAAGCTGTCGGCGGAAACCGGCGAGACGGCCGCGTTCTACGTGCGCGAAGGCGACCAGCGCGTGTGCCTGTTCCGCATCCAGGCGCAGCGCTCGGTGCGCACGCATCTGCGCGAGGGCGACCGCTTCCCGCTCGACGTCGGCGCGGCCGGGCGCGTGCTGCTCGCGTTCAGCGGCACGCGCGGCGGCGACTACGAGAAGACGGCCGAGCAAGGCTACGCGGTGTCGATCGCCGAGCGCGACCCGGAAAGCGCGGCGATCGCGTGCCCGGCGTTCGGCGTCGGCCGCGTGCTGAGCGGCGCGATCTCGCTCGGCGTGCCGCGCTATCGCTTCAACAAGAAGGTGCTGGCCGACTACCTGCCGCGCGTGCAGGCGGCCGCCGCCGAGCTGACGCATGCGCTGGGCGGCGATCTGCCCGCCGCGGGCGCGGCGTTCCGCGCGGCCGACCAGCTTGGCGTGCTGCTCGAGTAGCGCCGTGCGCGACCGAGCGCGCGCACTTCGAAGTCCGCATCGAACGACGCACACACCAACCAGGAGACAAGCATGTTCGTTCCCGACCCGCAGGCCGCTCACGCGGCCGGCGCGCGCCGTCGCGCGTCCACCGGCCCGATCCATCCGAAACCGTTCGACGCCGGCGCGCAGGGGCCGCTCGCGGGCGTGCGCGTCGTCGACCTGTCGCGCCTGATGGCAGGCAACATGCTGAGCGTGCAGCTCGCCGATTTCGGCGCGGACGTCGTGAAGGTCGAGAGCGAGCGCGGCGATACGCTGCGCGCGGTCGGCGCGGGCGGGATCAGCACGAACTGGAAGGTGTACGGGCGCAACAAGCGCAGCGTATGCGTCGACCTGCGCGCGCCCGAGGGGATCGACATCGTCCGCCGGCTGGTGCGCGACGCGGACGTGTTCGTCGAGAGCTTCAAGCCCGGCGTTGCCGAGAAGATGGGGCTCGGCCCGGACGACCTGCTCGCGATCCGTCCCGAGCTGGTGATCGCGCGGATCTCCGGCTGGGGGCAGACGGGGCCGTACCGCCACAAGCCGGGCTTCGGCACGCTCGCGGAAGGGTACGCGGGGTTCGCGGCGATCAACGGCTTCGCCGATCGCGAGCCGGTGCTCCCGCCGATGTTCCTCGGCGACATGACGGCCGGGCTGTCCGGCGCGATCGCCGTGCTGGTCGCGCTGCATGCGCGCGACGCGCACGGCGCGGCGGGGCAGGTGATCGACGTGTCGCTGTTCGAGCCGCTGCTGTCGATCCTCGGGCCGGCCGCCGCGAACTACGTGATGACCGGCGAGATCAAGGCGCGCACCGGCAGCCGCTCGTCGAACACCGCGCCGCGCAACGCATATCGCACCCGTGACGGCAAGTGGCTGTGCCTGTCGAGCTCGACGCAGGCGATGGCCGAGCGGCTGTTCCGCGCGATCGGCCGCGCGGACCTGATCGACGATCCGCGCTATGCGACCAACGTGCAGCGCGTGCAGCACGCGGAGGCGCTCGATGCGATCGTCGGCGAATTCATTGCCGAGCGCGATCTCGACGCCAATCTCGCGTTCTTCGAGGATACCGGCGTGACGGTCGGGCCGATCCAGGACATCGCGCAGATCGTTGAGGACCACTACGTGATCGAGCGCGAGGCGCTCGTCGAGCTGCCGGACGACGACGTCGGCAGCCTGCCGATGCACAACATCACGCCGCGCCTGTCGGCCACGCCCGGCACGTTCCGCCGGCCGGCCCCCGCGCTCGGCGAGAACAATCGCGAGATTCTGCTGCCGCTGCTCGGCGAACGCGAATACGAGCGGCTCGCCGGGCTGGGCGTGATCCGCACGCGCTAGGCGCGACCTGCGACGCGGCCGCGAAGGACGGCCGCCGCACCCTGGACATTGCATGGAGGAGACACCATGAAGCCACGCTGGACCCATCGGCCGCCCGGTTCGAACTGGGGGGATTTCGGCCCGGACGATCAGAAAGGGCGCTTGAACTGGCTGACGGCCGACGCGGTGCTGCGCGGCGTCGCGGAGGTGCGCGAAGGCCGCGTGTTTTCGCTGAGCCTGCCGCTCGACGTGCCGCGCGGCGGCGGGCTGAACGCGCGGCGCCGGCCGCCGGCGATCATGCCGGCGCTGCTCGGCGACCAGCCGTATTTCGGCTATCGCGCGGACGAACAGGTTGCGAACGCAACCGACGTGGTCTGCGACGATTCGTTCTGCATGCACTCGCAGTTCTCGACGCAATGGGATGCGCTGTCGCACGTCGGCTCGCTGTTCGATCCGGCGGGCGACGGCGAGCGAGCCCGCGTGTTCTACAACGGCTACCGGATGGACGAGCACATCCAGGTGCCCGAAGCGGGCGCGCCGCGCGGCGGCGCGCGTGCGCTCGGCATCGAGGTGATGGCGCAAACCGGCGTGCAGGGGCGCGGCGTGCTGGTCGACCTGCGCCGCCACTTCGGCGACGAGCGGCGCAAGATCGGCTACGCGGAATGGATGGCGGTGCTGCGCGAGGACGACGTGGTCGTCGAGCGCGGCGACATCGTGTGCGTGCATACGGGCTTCGCCGATCGCCTGCTCGACGCCGACGCGCGCGGCGAGCCCGGCGCGTCGGACGTGTGCTGCGTGCTGGACGGCAACGACCCGTGCCTGCTCGAATGGATCGACGCATCGGGGCTCGCCGCGCTCGCAGCGGACAACCACGCGGTCGAGGAGCGCCCGCGCCATGCGTCGGCGCGCGAGCGGCCCGGCGCGCTGATGCCGCTGCACGAGCTGTGCCTGTTCAAGCTCGGCATTCATCTCGGCGAGCTGTGGCACCTGACGCCGCTCGCCGACTGGTTGCGCGCGCACCGGCGCAACCGCTTCCTGCTGACCGCGCCGCCGCTGCACCTGCGCGGGCTTGTCGGGTCGCCGGTCAATCCGGTCGCCACCGTATGAACGCCGGCGCCGCGCGCACCCCGCGCCGGCGCGCTGTCCGCCGCTGCGCGCAGCCCGCGCGGGCGAATCATCGAGGAGTCGCCATGTCCCATTCCCATGCGGCGTCGATTGCCGCGCGCATCGACCGCCTGCCCGCGACGGCCAGCATCTGGATGCTCGTGCTGTTCCTGAGCGTCGGCGGGTTTTTCGAGGTCTACGACCTGTTCCAGATGACCTACCTGCCGCCGGGGCTGATCCGCGACGGCATCTTTCACGCGGGCTCGCACGGCGTGCTCGGCATGTCGGACCAGGGCGCGCTCGGCGCGGCGACGTTCGCCGGGCTGTTCGTCGGCGAGATGTTCGTGTCGCGCCTCGCGGACCGCTTCGGGCGGCGCGCGCTGTTCACCGGCGCGCTGCTGCTCTACACGGTGGCGAGCCTTGCGATGTGCGTGCAGACCCATGCGCTCGGCATTCTCGTGTGCCGCTTCATCGCGGGCTGCGGCATTGGCGCGGAGTTGATCACGATCGGCGCGTTCCTGACCGAGCTGGTGCCGAAGGCCGTGCGCGGCCGTGCGTTCGCGCTGTGCTTCGCGGTCGGCTATCTCGCGATGCCGGTGCTCGCGCTGGTGTCGTGGCTGTGGGTGCCGCACGATCCGCTGGGCATGTCCGGATGGCGCTGGGTCGTGCTGCTCGGCGGCAGCGGCGCGGCCGTCGTCTGGTGGCTGCAGTCGCGGCTGCCGGAGTCGCCGCGCTGGCTCGCCCGCACCGGCCGCGAGGCCGAGGCCGAAGCCGTGCTGCAGCGGCTCGAGCAGGCGGTCGAGCGGGAATCCGGCCGGCCGCTGCCCGCGGTCCGGATGCCGGCCGTCGCAACACCGGCCGCGCGGCGCGCGCCGTCGATGTGGGATGCGCGGCATCGCGGCCGCACGACGATGCTGATCGTGTTCAACGCATTCCTGAGCATCGGCTTCTTCGGCTTCAGCCAGTGGCTGCCGACGCTGCTCGCCGCGCAGGGCGCGACCGTCACGAAGAGCCTCTGGTATGCGTTCGTGATCGCGTTCGCGTATCCGGTGTCGCCGTTCGTCGCCGGCCTGCTCGCCGACCGGATCGAGCGCAAGTGGCTGATCGTCGCGTCGGCGTTTGGCGTCGCGCTGTTCGGCACCGCGTTCGCGATGTCGGCGCAGGCGCCGTTCGTGATCGCGTTCGGCCTGCTCGTCACGCTCTCCAACACGGTGCTCGCGAGCAACGGCACCGCGTATCAGTCGGAAGTGTTTCCGACCGAGATCCGCGGGCGCGCGCTCGGTTTCGTGCATTCGATCGGCCGCCTGACGGGAATCGCGAGCAGTTTCATCGTCGCGCTGCTGCTCGAACGCGCCGGGGTGTCCGCGGTGTTCGTGCTGATCGGCGGCAGCATGCTGATCGTGATGGTGTCGATAGGGGTGTTCGGGCCGTACACCAACAACCAGGCGCTGGACGAGATCACGGACAGCAGCGAGGATGGCGCCGAGAACGCGGCGGCGGTGCGCGGGCTCGCCGCATTGCCAACCCGGCGTGTCGATGGGCGGCGTAAAGGAGCCGGGGATGGGGCGGTGTAACGGCGCCGGCAGCAACGGGGTAGGACGCGGATTCGAACGGTTTCAAGACGGCAGGCGCCGTCGCGCAGTCGATCGAGCGTCGTCGCGTCGCGACAAGATTGCCCGTTTAAAAACTCATCGGGCCGCAGACCCGCTACCATTAGCCGTTCCTTACACGTCTGAAAGGATATCGTTGGTTATCGGTAACTACGATAATTTCTATTGCAGATACGTCTCTACTCGCAAAACCGGCCTTCGACTACTGTAGCTGTCACGTTACTACCGAGGCCATACATGTCCAAACTCAATCTCAAACTACTGGGTCCATGCCTGCTCGCCATTGCGATCGACGCGATGGGGTTCGGGCTCGTGTACCCGATCATGGCGGCGATCTTCTCCGATCCCCAATCCGGCATCATCGGGGCCGATACGAGTCCGCAACTCCGCAATTTCTACCTGGGGCTCGGGTACGGCGTCTATCCGTTCTGCATGTTCTTCGGCTCCTCGCTGATGGGTGAGCTGTCCGACGGCTACGGCCGGCGGAAGATCATGCTGCTGTGCGTGTTCGGGCTGGCTCTCAGCTACTTATTGATGGCGCTCGGCGCGCTGCTGCCGAGTATCGCGCTGTTGCTGATCGGACGCGGCCTGAGCGGCCTGATGGCCGGTTGCCAGGGGATCGCGCAGGCCGCGATCACGGACATGAGCACGCCGGAAACCAAGGCGTACAACATGAGCATCATGTCGATCGCGTTCAGCGCGGGCGTCATCGTCGGCCCCGTGCTCGGCGGCGTCACGTCGGACCGCACGATCGCACCGTTCTTCAACTACGGCACGCCGTTCCTGCTGGTCGCCGCGCTGTCGGTCGTCTGCGGGCTCTGGACGTTCTGGTCGTATCGCAACGCGGTCGCGCCGACCGGCAACACGCGTGTGGACCTGCTGATGCCGCTGCGGATCATCTACCAGGCCGGCACGCACCGCCGCATCGCGTTCCTGTCGATCGTGTTCTTCCTGATGCAGGTCGGATACGGGCTGTATCTGCAGACGATCATGCTGGTGCTGCAGACGAAATTCCAGTACACGAGCTCGCAGCTCGGCCTGTTCAGCGGCCTGATCGGCATGTCCTTCGTGTTCGGGCTGATGGTGATCGTGCGGCTGATGCTGAAAATCTGGAGCGTGGTCGACATCGCGAAGACGGGCCTGCTGATCGCGGGCGTCGGGCAAGTGCTGTCGGCGCTGTTTCCGCACGAAAACACGCTCTGGGTGCTCGGCATGGTGGTCGGCTGCTTCGACATGGTTGCATACACCACCATGTACACCGCGTATTCGGACGCGGTGACCGAGGACCGCCAGGGCTGGGCGCTCGGTGTCGCCGGCTCCGTGATGGCGATCGCCTGGGTCGTGACGGGCTTCCTCACCAACCTGTTGCCCGTGCTCGGCGAGCTCGGCCTGCTGATGGTCGGCGGCCTGAGTTTCGTCCTCAGCTTCGTGATGATGCTGGCGTATGGCCGAAAGTGGTCCGTGCCGACCGTGTCCGTCGGCTCGCGCGCCTACGACTGATGTGTCTTCTCCCGGCGCGCGCATCGCTGCCGATCGTTCCGGCGCGGCGCGCTACATGTCGAGCGCGCCGTTCGCAGCCCGCGCCATCGCCTTTGGCAGATACTCCTCGATGATCTTCACGACGACCTGTGTCTTCGAAGGGACGGGCCGCGTGACCGGCAGCAGCGCATGCAGGTCGAATCCCGGTACCGTGTAATCCGGCAGCAGCCTGACGAGCCGGCCGGATTCCAGGGCGTCGATGCAGACGTGTTCCTGAAGCACGCCGATACCCGCGCCGTTCGTAAGCACTCGATCAGCACCGTAGCGTAGGTCGACGACGACGGGGAGCCGCGATGCTATCGGATGGGCACGACGTGAGCAGTAGACGGCAGCGACAGAGCCACGTTCCACGGCAGCAGTTCGTCGATGCGGTTGATCGG
>NZ_JBNCAB010000060.1:0-42001 GCF_049805555.1 Burkholderia sp. DN3021
CGCCCGCTCCCGCGGCGACGCCTGCCTTGCCGGCGGCGGCCGCACCCGCCGCGCCCGCTGCTCCGGCTGCGCCCGCATCCACTCGAGGAGAACCGGCATGATTTCGCAGCGGCCGCTGGGCGAGACGCTGGGCGCGTTTGCCGACGTTGCCGAACTGCTGACCGCGGGTGCGGCGCAGGGGCTGCAGGTGCGCTCGCTGGCCATGGAGCTGCCGCTCGACCTGCGCGTCGCGCGCGGCGCCGGCGGCATCGAGCTGGTCGGCGACCTGCCGCAGTTCCTGACCCGCACGGCCTTCGATCCGGAGCCGGCGCGGCTCGTGATCGTCCTTGAAGCCGTGCCGGCTGGCGGAGCGGGGCAATGAACAGCAACGCCAGCCTGCGCCTCGAGGATTTCATCCAGGCCGTGCAGAGCCAGCTCGACAACGCGCAGGCGGCGATGGCGATCAAGGCGCGCAACCTGAACCTGCCGCTGACCTTCGCGATCAAGGACGTCAACCTCGATTTGCGCGCCCATGTCGAATTCGTCGAAAGCGAGGTCTGGATTCGCCCCGCCGGCCCGGGCGACACCGACAGCAGCACCTTCCATCTCGTCTTCACGACCATCACGCGGCCGGCGATCGAGGAGAACGCGATCGCGCTGTCCGAGGACAGCAAGGACCAGCCGCTGGACGCGCTGGGCGACGAACTCTCGGCCGAGGACCGCAAGCGGCTGGAATGGGCCGGCGTGCGCACGGTCAGGCAATTCCGGCAGGCCGAGCAGCGCGACATGGTGCATGCGATCGGCCGCGTCACCAACCTGTCCGTGGACCGGCTGCGCCGGGCGCTCGACCGGGCGTCCGCGCCGAGTGTCGAGCGGGTCGAGCCCGTGGCGCCCGCCACCGACGCGCTGCCCGATGCGTCGCCGCTGCTGCGCGTGGTCGGGCGCAATCTCGTCAATGGCGGGCACGCGCCGCTGGTGCGGATCGGCAATCGCCCGGTCGCCGTGCTGCAATCGGCGGACGACGAGCTGCTGCTCGCGCCCGGTCACGACCAGTGGGCCGGCGAACTCGCCGTGTCGCCAACGAGCCGGCATGCCGCCGCCGTGGCGTTCGACCTGAGCGCCTTCGCGCCGCCGCCGGCGCCCGCCGCGAGGCCGATGACCCTGGCCGCCGTTCCCGGTCAGGAGGAGACGCGGCCATGACGATCCATGCACTCGGCACGCCGTGGGCGTCGCCCGGCGAGCGGCAGTTCAGCCTGCCGACCAGCCTGCTCCTGAAGCTGGCGCTCGGCGAAGCGCCCGAGCATGTGCCGTCGATCCGCGACGTGACGCGCGGCGCGCTGGCCGCCGCGCAATGCATCGACGGCGGCCCGGTCGACCGCATCGTGGTCGCGTTCGCCGGCCGCTTCCTCGCGGTGCGCCCGTTCAGCGCGCTGGCCGGGCGCTGGGTGCCCGGGCAGGCGCACCACGGTTACGACGCGGTCGAACAGGCGACGGGCATGGCCCGCACGCTGCTGCTGCGCGTGCCGGCCGGTACGCCGATCGGCGCGCTGTGCGACTCGCTCGCGCAGCTCGCGAGCGTGGAGAGCGTGACGCCCAACTACGTGGCGATGGTGCCGATGGACGCGCCCGGCCGGCTGGCGCCGGTGCCGCCGGCTGCGCGGTTCGCGCAGGATGCCCGCGCGCTGGTGCGCATGGCCGACGCGCATGCGATCGAGCGGGGCGACAGCGGCGTCACGGTCGGCCTCATCGACAGCGGCATCGCCCGCCAGCATCCCGAATTCGCCCACGCGTTCCGCGCGGGCGCCGACACGGTGCGGCTGGAGCCCGGCGATCTGTCGCCGGGCGTGCAGCTGCTGAGCGGCCACGGCCATCGCGGCGATTTTCCCGAGGACCGCTTCGTCGGCCACGGCATGGGCTGCGCGGGCATCATCGCCGCCGAGGGCGTCGCGATGCCGCGCGGACTCGGCGGCGATTGCCGCATCCTGCCGATGCGCGCGCTGGCGGCCGCCCGCCTGCCGGGCAAGGCGCACGCGGTCGGGCTCGGCGCGATCGCCGACCTCGACCGCGCGCTCAAGCTGGCGGTCGACCTCGGCGCCAAGGTCATCAACATGAGTTTCGGCACCGACGATGCGACGATCGCCGCCAACCGCCCGAAACCGCATGCCGACACGATTGCGTATGCCGCCGCACGCGGCTGCATCCTCGTTGCCGCGAGCGGCAACGACGGCAGCGTCACCCGCTACTGGCCCGCCGCCTACCCGCAGGTGATCGCGGTCGGTGCGGTGGGCGACGACGGACGGCCCACCCCGTTCTCGACGCGCGGCCCGCACGTCGCGCTGTGCGCACCGGGCGAACGGGTGCTGACGAGCGCGATCGAGGCCTATCAGCTTGCAACCGGCACCAGCTTCGCCGCGCCGTTCGTCGCGGGCGCCGCGGCGCTGCTCGTCGCGTATGCGCAGCGCCGCGCCTATCCGCTCGACGGCGCGACGGTACGCGATCTGCTCGTCGCCACCGCCCGCCCGTTCGCGCCCGGCGCGGCCGACGGCTGCGGCGCCGGCATTCTCGACGCGGCGGCGGCGCTGCAGGCGCTGTCCGGCCGCATCGATGCGTACGAAGCGGCGGGCGACGACGGTTGCGCGGGCAAGGAAGGCAGTGCCGACGACGGCTGACTTGTGCACCGGATCCCGTTCATTCCCTCGAACCGACCGGATTTCAAGGAGAAGTTAAATGTTTCATGTCAATGATCAAGTCCGCTTCCTCGACTTCGTCGACCTCGAGACCCGGGCACGCGACGGGCTGGTCGATATCGTCAACCGGCTCGAGTCGCTGAAGCGGCCGCTGGTCGCTGCCGAGCGGCAGCAGCTTGCCCTGTGCAAGGCCATTCTCGACGTCGTCTACCGCAGCAAGACGTCGTCCGGCGACGTGGCAGAGGTCTGCGACCCGCTGTTCGTCGCCACCCGCGCACTGCTCGCCAGCAAGTCGCTGGTCAACCCGCCGCTGCTTACCGAGGACGAAGGCCGGCTGCAATTCCGCGAGGACGACGCTAAGCATTCGGACCACGAGCCCGCGTCGATCACGCTGGTCGCGCTGGTGCTCGGCATCCTCGCGGTGGACGGGGCCACGCCGCCGCCCGTGAAGGTCGCGGACGGCAAGATCGTGCCGGACGACGACAACGGGCTGATGAACGCGTTCACCCGCCAGTTCTTCGCGGCGGTGGGCGAAGCCAATTCGTACGGGGCGCTCGCGCAGCGGGTGCTGGCGCTGCTGTGCATCGAGGGCGATCCCGACGGCCGCAGCGGCCAGCAGCAGCCGGGCGTGGTCGCCACCGAATTCGCGCGGGTGATGCGCGGCCTGCAGGCCCGCAAGATCCAGGCCGACGAGCCGCAATTGCGCCGCCGCATCAACGAGGAGCTGAACACCATCCAGAACATCGGCGGCGAAGATGCGATCGCCGATCTCGGCATCGACCTGCCGAACCTCGAGGATCTGGAGGACGCGAACATCGTCGCCGACAACGTGCGCGTGATGGGCCCGATGATCGTCGCCGCGATGTTCGACGAGCTCAAGGTGTTCCAGGTCGTCGACCGCATCGTCGAGCAGTTCCAGCACGGCACGCTGCCGATCGGCCCGGGCAATGCCGGCAAGCTGCTCTATCGCTACTGGCGCGAAACGCCGAACCGCATCTCCGAGCAGGAGCGCAAGAACTTCGCGGCGATCACGCTCGGCGTCCCGGGCGGCGATCCGAATACCGCGGGCAACCGCGAATTCAACGATCTGTGGATCCGCTTCGTGTCGTCGGTGTCGTCGTTCGTGCGCCAGACCGAGGTCGACGCGTTGCTGCGCGCGAGCGTGCCGAACCCGATCAACCACCAGCAGGTGCGCAAGGCCGCCCGGGATCTCGCCGGCAACCTTTCGCTGCACGGCTACGGCATGGCGCATTACGCCGCGCGCGAGATCCAGTCGCAGGTCAAGTTCATGATCGACCTGCTGCAGGACCCCGAGATCCGCGGCTGCTACGGCGCCAAGGACATGTGGCAGGTGATCGACCAGGTCGCGACCTACGATCTGGGCGGCGCGCGCACCAGCTCGCGCTATCGCACGCTGGCGACCTGCGGCACGATCATCACCGCGTGGCTGGCCAACAACGTCGACCGCGTCAACAAGGCGACCGGCCCGCTGCTCAGCATCGACCAGATCGCCAATCCCGACGTCTCGTCGAACCACAAGTCGACCGTCGATCCCACCGACTACGACCTGGTCAACGCGTGCGAGCTGTGGCTGGCCGATACCGCGACCACCGATACGCAGATCGAGCAGTTCTCGCAGCCGCGCGAGGCGCCGCAGATGACGTCGAAGCCGGTGCCGATCCCGGCGATGGCGCGCGAGATGCTGGACGGCGTCGGCGATATCGGCGCCGGCATCGGCCTCGGCACGGGCGTGCCGGTGACGGCGGGCTACGGCGTCGGCACGCACAACGGCGCGAGCTACTACTCGAACCGCCCGCACTGAACCGGCGTTGCGTGCGCTGCGCCATCCCCGAACCCTGCCGGAGCCGAGCCATGCCCCTGACCTCAATCCGCGAGCCGGTCGTCGCCCGGGTCGAACGCCGCCTGAAGAGCGCCGCGCGAAGCCTCGGCACCGCCGATCCTTTCGCGCCGTCGCGCGACCTGTTCCTGCGCACGTTCGGCGACGGCGCCGACGATCTGCGGTTCCGCGACAACGCGCTGATGCCGATGGCGGTGCCGTTCGAACCCAGCTTCTCGGAAAGCCAGCCGGGCAAGCTGCGTTTCACGATCGAGCCGCTGCCGCCGGAGGCGTCCGCGATCGACCGGCGCGACGCGTCGACGCGCGAAATGCGCAAGCTGATCCGCGACTTCATCGGCCGCGAAGCGCTGCACTGGTTCGACCAGGCGAGCGAGCCGTTCCGGGGCTTCGCCCGACCGGGCGGCAACCTCGACTACGGCGCGTTCTTCGGCTCCAGCTACGACCGCGACGGGCTCTACGCGTCCAAGGTGTATTACGAGCTGCCCGGCGACGCCGGCACGATCGAGAACCTGCCGCGCGACCTGGCCGGCATCGTCCAGGCCGTGCTGCGGATGGTGCCCGGGCTCAAGCCGCTGTTCACCACGATGGCGGCCCAGCGCGACCTCGGCGGCCAGCGGCTCACGTTCGCGTGCACCCGGGCGCTGCGGCTCGCCGATCTGCAGCCGGTCATGGACGCGCTCGGCATCGGCCATCGCCTGCCCGGCATCATGCAGCTCCTGGGGCTGGTGCTCGGCGGGCGGTTCGACCTGCCGCCGCACGGCGCGCTGCTCGCGTTCGGGCTGGGACCGGACGGGCCGGATTTCGAGCTCTACGTGCTGCTCTCGGCGATCCCCGACGTGCCGCCCGCATTCCTCAGCCTGCTGACGATGGGGCTCGCCGAGCGCCCGCGCGGGCTGCAGGCGCTGGAGCAATGGATGGGCGCGTTTACGCCGGAGGACGCGCACTGGCCGGGCCGCTTCTCGATCATCAGCCTGCGCACGGACGCGGCTTGCCCGGCGCGGGTGAGCCTCTACCTGCGCCCCATCGAGTTCGAGTTGCCTGTGGACGCGTTCGCCCAGGCCAGCTGAATCCGAATCGCTTCGTCACGCGTTTCCCGCGAGGTCGCCATGTTCCCGCAAGCTGCCCGTCCCACGCCGATCGCGCCGCCCCCGCGCGCCGCCGCGGCCGCCCCGCGCCACACGCCGCCGGTGCCGGTCGACGCAGTGCGCCACGGCGTCGCGCAGATGCTGACCCGATCGCAGGCCTTCAACGCGATGCCCGACGCCGATCGCCGCGACATCGCCCGCAACACCGCGTTGATCGCCGATTACCTGGCGCGGCCCGAGGGGTTTGCCGGCCACGAGATTCCGGGCGGGCTGGGCACCGCCACGGCGCGCGCGCTGGACGACAACACGGATCATTCGGCGCACGAGCAGGATTTCAACGTCCACAACCAGGCAGTCGAGGCCATCGGCAAGTCCAAATTCACCGCGTCGGCCGCGCACGAAGGCGCCGCGGTGGCGGGCGAGCTGCTGAACCAGGTCAAGTTTCCGACCTTCGTCGCCAGCCTGATCAGCGGCGTGTTCCAGTCGATCACCCACAGCTCGATCGAGCAGATGAAGGCGTATCAGGAAATGATCGCGCAGGTGGCGAAATCGCTCGGCCAGTTCGCCGACGAGCACGTGACCGAGAACCAGGCGCGCGATCACATGGTCGACCAGTTTCCCGACCTGTTCCAGATCGGCATGGACGACAGCGGCGATACGCCGAGCCCGCGCGTGCAGGTGCGCGACGGGGTCGACCCCGACGAAGCGTCGAAGACCGTGCGCGCCCGCCTGCAGATGGGCGACGGCGACACCTTCGACCTGTCCGACGAGGCCTCGGAGCTGGCCATCGTCAACCGCTTCAAGATGCAGCTCGCCAAGCAGCGCCAGCAGATGCTGGCGTCGATCGTGCTGATGGGCATCAACCGCATCGTCGTCACCGACGGCAAGATTTCCGCGAAGATCATCTACGACGTGCGCGCGCAGGACACGCTCTCCAAGCAGCGCAGCGCCACCGCGGTCGACCTCGCCCGCGACAAGGACGGCAACGTCCAGACGACCTATGCCGGCAAGGGCACCTACGACCGCGGCGGCAAGTACGACTCCAGCAACGACAAGGACAACGGCCGCCAGTACAGCGCCGACTACTACGCGAAGGGCGACTACGAATACGAGAACAAGCCGATCATCACCGCGTCGACCGCCGCGTCAGAAACCAGCAACGCGGCGATGCAGACCAAGATCCAGCTGTCCGGCGCGGTCGACGTCAATTTCAAGAGCGACTACCTGCCGCTCGACAAGATGGCGACGCCGCAGATGATCGCCACCATCACCGGCAACGCGACGCCGGCCGATCCCAACGTGCTGCCCAGCCCGAAAACGCCGCCGGCCGGAGCCGCACCCGCACCCGCTGCGGCACCGGCCGCCGCACCGGCCGCCGCGCCGGCTCCGGCCAGGGGAAACTGAGCCATGCGCCTGTCCGCTCCCCCCGACGCGCTTCACCCGGTGCGGCCGCCCACGAGCGCCGCCGCGTTCGACGCGACGCGGCCCGAGGTGCGCCGCCTGCTGACCGCGATTCCGTCGTTCCTCGACCTGCCCGACGACGAGCGCCGCCGCATCGCCGCCGATACGGTGCGGGTGCTCGCGTACCTGGCCGATCCCAACGGCGTGCATGCCGAGATCGCCGAGCGCGAGGCGAACGGCGAACTGCCGCCTACCGGCCTCGCGCGCCCCGTCGCGGCACCGCGTCCGGTGCCGGCCGCCGCCGCGCTGGCCGACGATCCCGTCACCGCGACCAAGCGCCAGCTGTCGCAGGATCCCGGCTTCGCCGGCAAGGACTTCCAGGCCGGCGCGGTCAAGCAGGGCGTCGAGCAGTTCGGCCAGATGGTGCAGAAGGTCGATTTCCCGAAATTCGTCGGCGGCCTCATCAAGAACGTGTTCCAGGCGATCGTCGAAAGCTCGATCGAGCAGATGCGCGCGTATGGCGAGCTGATCGCCAACGTCGCCAAGACCACTGGCCAGTTCATGAGCGACAACATCAGCGAGGGGGCCGGCCGCGACTATCTCGCCGATTCGTTCCCGGACGTGCTGTCGGTGCAGGCGCAGGACGGCGCCGACGCGTTCGACGCCGACAGCGCCGGCGCGGCCGCCGCCGCGGCCCCGTCGCGGCTGGTGGCGCAGGGCGACAACGCGCCGCAGCGGCTCGCCGAGATCAGCCGCAACTACAACCTCGATCCGCCCGTGACCGACCTGTCCGACGACAAGTCCGAGCTGCGCCTCGTCACCGCGGCGCGCCTGCAGATGGCGAAGCAGCGCCAGCAGCTGCTGTCGTCGATGGTCATGCTCGGCATCAATCGCATCGTCGTCACCGACGGGTCGATCAACGCCAAGGTGGTGTTCGACATGCGCGCCAGCGACACCGCGAAGCGCACCTATACCGCGTCGATGCACGACCGCGAGAGCCAGAAATACAAGGAATCGCTCAGCGCCCACTACGGCAGCTGGTACACGCCTTATTCGGCCGACGCCGCGTTCGAGGGGCAGCAGGAACACGTGGCCACCGTCGGGTCGGCGCTCGACGACACCAGCGAATCCAAAGCCGAGGTGAAAGCGAAGCTCTCGGGCGAGGTCCGCGTCAACTTCAAGAGCGACTACCTGCCGCTCGACAAGATGGCGACGCCCGAGATGATGTCGGTGATCCAGGGCAACTCGACGCCGTACAACCCCAACAAGCCGGCCCCCGCCGCCGGCTTGCCGGCCGGGCAGCACTGAATCATGGCGCGCATGCTCATCGCCCCGCTGGCGGATGCCGGGCTCGCGGTCGCCATCCGGTCGGGGGAGCGGCTCGTCGAGCGCGCGACCGCGCACGGCCTGGCCGTCGCGCTCGACGAGCTCGGCGACATCGCGATCCCCGATCCCGTTGCCGCGCGCGTCGACAAGGCGCAGCTGCGGGCGCTCGCGTCGCTCTATCTGGCGGCCGATCTCGAGCCCGCGGGCGTGATCCCCGCGGTCGAGGCGCTCGCCGGCTTGTCCGCGAGCGGCGCCGTCGACGTCGATCTCGGCGGCGCGGGGCCGCTGGTCGCCAACTGGTGGCGCCACCGCGCCGAGAAGCTGGCGGCCGGCGAACGCGCGGCGTTCTATTCGCGGTTGTTCGGCACCGCGTACGGCCCGGCGGCGGCGGATGCCGAGCGCAACGTCCAGTTCGAGGAGTGCATGCTCGCGCTTTGCGAGGCGCTCTACAAACTCGACGAGACGCCGGGCGCCGACCCGCGTGGAGATCTCGGGCACCAGGCGCGGGTCCGCAACGCCGCCCGCTCGCTCGCGCAAAACCTCGGCGCCGCGTGTACCGGCGTGACCGCGTTCATGGCCGGCGAGATCGTCGGCATGCTCAGGGACGCGTTCGCGATCCTCGGCCATGCCGACATGCGTCAGGGCTTCGGTGCGCACGACATCTGGGGCGTGGTCGCCGGCATCGGCCGGCTCTCGCGCCAGCCGCCGCGCCAGCCCGCCGCCCATGTCCGGCGCGGCAAGGCCGGGATGACCGTGATCGCGTGGCTGGCGGACGTCGCGGATGCGCTGGGCGGCGCGTCGCCGCTGGTGACCACCGACAATCCGGTGATCGCCGCCGCCGCCGAATGGCTCGAGGCAACGCTCGGCCTCGGCGAGAAACCCGACGGCCAGGCGCCTGCCGCGCCGGACGCCGGCCGCGGCGTGCCGCCGGCTTTGGGGCCGGCTGCGCCGGAGAACCCGTGGGCGGCACTCGGACGCTGACATGAAACCTCGTCGCTCAGGCCGTCGCGATGCGGACGGCACAACCGGGATACCGACGGCGGTGGACGCGCCGTCGCCACCCCGGCCGCGCGCTACGCGTCGCGGGACGCGCGACGCGCGGCGGAGCCGTTGAGATGGCGGCGGCCGCGCGCTCTGCGCGTTCGCCGGTGCTGCGGCCCGACGTTCGCCACCGTGTCCGCGAACTGCTGTCCGCGCAGCAGGGCTTCGGCGCCCTCGATCCGGCCACGCGCCGCGATCTCGCGTCCGGACTGGTACGGATCGGCTCGATTGCGCTCGACCACGACGCGCTCGCGGCGCGTCCCGGCGCGGCGCTGGCCGTCGCGCAGAACGCCGGCTCGGACTATTCGGGCACCGCCATCGACCGGATGGCCGGCACCACCCGGGCGGTGCTCAACGCGGTGTCGTTCCCGCGCTTCGTGACCGAGCTGATCACGGGTGTCTTCAAGGCGATGAACGATTCGAACCAGCAGCAGCTGACCGCGTTCGTCGACCTGATCCGCAACGTCGCGCAGACCACCGAAGGCTTCGCGGACAGCAACGTCGGCATCGCCGGCGCGCGGCAGTGGCTGGCCGAGCATTTCCCCGCCGCCTACCAGGTCACCGGCGACGACGAGGCCGCGGACGATGCCGACGAATTGGCGGGTCTGCCGCCGGACGAGCGCCGCCAGCGCCAGCAGGAGCTGCAGGCCGAGCGCGATGCCGCGACCCGGCTGACGTTGCGCCCGGGCGCGTCTCCGCCGGCCGAAGCGGCGCTGCGCAGCGCACTGGGAATGGGGCCGGGCGACGCGGTCCCGGCTTCCGATCCCGAGCGCCTGGTGCCGCTCGCGCAGCAGGTGCTGGCCCGCAACCGCCAGCAGTTGCTCGCGACGATGGTGCAGATGGGCCTGCAGCGCATCGTCATCGAGAGCGGGCGGCTCAACGCCGCGATGAATTTCCATATCGACGCGAGCAGCGCCGCCGCCAACGACCGCGGCTCGCAATTCGACACGCGCAACACGGTGGGCGTGAGCGGCGGCGCACGCTTCGGGCCCTGGGGCGCGGAGGCCAATGTGCAGAGCACGATCGGCTACGTGTCGACCGACCGGACCCAGACGACCGAGAGTTCGCACGCCGACGTCAACCTGAGCAGCGGCGTCGAACTGGTGTTTCGGACGGACTACGTGCCGTTGAACCGGCTGGCGGGCGTGGGCGACGTCGAGCGCATCCGCGTCAACACGATCAATCCGGATGCCGAAGCGGCGCGCCTGTCCTCCGATCGCGCCGCTCTGCGCAGCGCCGAACAGGCCGACCTGGCAGCTCGCCGGACCTCGCTCGACGGCGGGCTGCGCCCGCCGCCCGGCGCCGCGCCTGCGGCTTCGGGTTCCGCCGCGTCAGGCTCGGCAGGGGGAGCCGGCGCCGGCCAAGCGTCCTCGTCGCCACCGGCTGCGACGCATACGCCTGCTCCGCAGCCGCCTTCCGGGCCTGGCGCCGCAGCGTCCCCGTCGCCAGCGCAATCCGCTGCGGCAGCACCTCGATCGCCTGCCGGCGCAACGGCAGCGGGACGCCGCGCAGCGTCCTGAGCGCGCGCCCCGGCAGCCGTTCCCGAAGCGTCCGCTTGTTAGGGTTTATTTAGCGTTCGCTTGTCGACCCACCGAGCCGACGACATCGCCGCGCTTCTGCCGCATCGCTGGGCACTCGCGACTGCGTGATTGGCACCGGTTTACTCCGAGGGATGCCTTCGCCGGGAGCTTACGCAATTGCAGCGCTGCGGCTCGGAACACCGACTCTCTCTCGGGCGTCGTCCCCCTCTACCGCGTTAACTTTGAAATCCCCTGCCGCTATCCGCATGCCGTTGATATTTGGCTGGCCCTGGATTTTGTTGTCGTGTAATCGCGTGTAATTGATCTGGCTGCGTGCTCGACCTAATTTTGAGTCCGGGAAACATTGTGTGCCCGGTTCGCTGAAAATTGCCACGGAGGCTGAAATGAGTAATATTATCAATGTAGAAGTCGTTTTCGATGCGGGAGCTCTTTTGACTAAATATGGGCATCAGGACATCGGCTCCAATTCGCCGGGGGGGAAGCCGGACAATCCATTGGGCGTTTGGTATGAAGATATTTACATGGTGGGGTCGAAAAATTACGTCATCGATGGTCAGGCGACGGCGCAATTGAATATCAAAGCAAACGTCGGTGACGAGATCCGGTGGGCCGGAATCTCGCTTTCCGAGAATATTAGCTACAGCGTAATCCTCTACGAAATCAATTGGAATCCAGATAAGAAAAACAGTGTGCAGGTGACGCCCGATCCAAGCCCGAATGTCGTGTTTCCGATGGTTCCGATTCCAGATACGAACAATCCGGTGAAATACGGGATTCAAACTGTACCTGAGTATTTTCTCTCGTCCAACATTTCCGTACGTGGCTGGGAGGCGTATCTGGTCAAATTTTATATCACGCAAAATGATTCGGGTACGCCGACGACGCTTGGATATTTCTACTGGGATCCGTCGATTGACGTTTCGTGATTGCGTCAATCGCGGAAAAGCGGTGCGCGAGCTGAATTTGTGTCGATGAGGATATTTTAAATAGAAGTGACGATTCGTGTCATTTAAGTGTGTGTCGGCCTTTTGGCAGGATAAGTGAAGCCTGCTACTACCACACCATCCATCATGCGGCGCCAGAGGGCTGACCAAGCGCCGAGTACGAGAAAGTAAACGATATATCTACCGAATTTACAAACCAGGATTTTCGGGCGAATGAGCTGGCTGTCAATCCCACGTCGAGCTGGGCGAATGTCGATGGAGCGGTTAAAGCCAATAGTCTGATCGCACCGATCTTCGTTGATGGAAAAATATTCGCGTTCGCACAAGACTCGAGTAATACCTTGGATCTGTTCGCGATCGACTACACCGGAACGGGTGCTTGGTTGAATTACACCTACCCGATCACAGCAAGTCCTGCCGTCGCCGCTCCCGTCACGCGAGCGAACAAGAGTTACATGGGCGTGGCGCGTCTGGTGTCGAATACAGGTATCCAGGTCAGTTATATTCCCCCGGCCGGGCCGCAGCCTGCAAACGTAAGGCAGTCTACCATTCCTGCCGATGGATTGTCGAATGGGACGGCATTTTGCCGACGCCTTGCAAATCGTTAAAAACTCTATTGACCGTTTCGAAGTTTTTGCACTCGACCAAGCTGGCAACATGTGGCAGACGATGGAAGCCGATGACAATGTTCCGGTAAAGAAATGGTCGAAATGGGCCAAGATTGGAAAGGATCTGAACAGCGGCGCAAAGGAATTCAGGGCAATTCTAATGACCGGCGGTCAGTATAAGGATTGCGTCCAAGTGGTGGCGGTGGACAAGGATGGGAAAATGCGCCAGGCGACGCAAACGCAGGGGCAATATGGTTCCTATGGCCAATTCGCTCTGGTCGGGTCGTATGATAATCTTTCGTCTTCGACTCGCTTCACACCGAGTCCGGCCGCGGTTTTCGGGCCGTCGATCAAGAATATGGTGTATGCGGCCTACAATGAGTCTCCGTTGAATCCTAACGACCCGTTGGATTATCTCGTGGAAGGTTCGTCATCCAATGAATGGAAAGTTCTTGATACGGATTCAGGGCCACAGCCCATTGGTGCTCCGGTATTGGCTGCTTCCGCCAATAAGGTGTATCTGATTTGGATGGTAGATGGGGGGCAGTTCTGTCTGGCATACTCAACTGGTTCGCCCACGAATTACTGGGGAAGTTCATATCAAAAGGTGGGTGTGGCAGATTCGAGCTTTACCGGGAGCGTGACGGCAGTGGCTAACGATAATAATGTCGGATTGTTTCAAGTGCTTCGGGATGGTACGGTGGCCTTCATTAATTTTCGTCCGAGTTGATGGGGCTCGATGTCAATACGTGTGATTGGGTGCGGTGCTGTTTCTGCTGAGTTCATTGCTTTCGATAGGACCGCTGGTGGCTGGAATAATGGGCAATTCTGCCGCTTCCATTGTCGATCGACGATGGGACGCATCGGAACCGAATTCCGGCCACACTTTCTGTCTTGGTGACCAAGTGTTCTATCGTGGGAGAAGTCGCGGCGTCGACGGCGCATTCGTCCGCACTCGCATTTCGCCTGGCCGCACGCGCGGCGGCCGGGCGACCATCTGCGCGTGTCGGTCGAATGGTTGCCGCGGGACGAAACGCGTGATTTCATCGTCAGCGGCATCGACTGCACGATTCAGGCCGGCGAGCCGTCTGTCCTGCCCGCAGCGCGAACCGCACGATACCGCTGCCGGCAAGCTCTGCCGTGCCGGCAACCGCATGCGGCGCGTAGTACCGCCGATATCAGAACAGTCACTCATCTTTTCTTTTCCCGCTCGCGCGGCATGTTTTCACGCGAGGCTCATTCACGACGAGAACTCGCCTTGTTCATAAGGAGCTTGAAATGCCGGAAAGAGTCGTGGCGAAACAGGCAGTCGGCAGTTATCCGGGCGGCACTCAGAAATCCGGATATAACCTGCCGCTTAACAGGAAAATCAACTTCCCAGTGGGGTTTTCGACCACGCCCATTGTCATTGTGACGGCTCTCCAGGATCCCAGCGTGTCCTCCTCCTATCCGGACACGTTCTCGGTGACGGTGACCCACGTCACGACCACCGGGTTCAATGTCAACATCACCCGGGAAGATTATTCGCGGCCGGAATATTCGGGCGCCGGTTGGGGGCAGAATCTCCACATCTCGTACATCGCGGAAGTCCCGAGTTATTGAACGTGATCGGGCATCGAGCGATTGCCGCGCCGCTTCGGCGTGACGCGTTGATCGTTGCACGTGCCGAAACAATCAACGCGACTCGGGGGCGGCACATGCATCGTTTCGCCGTGAAACGCGCGTAGCGACGCGCCGCATCCGTAGACCGAAGTGAAGTCGTCACCGTTTGCGAAGCAAAGATGTCAATTCGACATCCGACATCGGCCACACGAAGGGAATCCCTCGTGAATTCTTGAGGTTCGCCGATGCGCAATAAGATCGTCACCGGGCGTGGCGTAGCGAAGCCCGCTGTCAACTCCACTCCGCCCTGTTGCGGCGAGCGCAGCTATGGTGATGTGTTGCGCCGATCACCATTCGGCTCGCCATCGCGCCATCGTGATAAGCAGGCTTGGATCGCGGCGTCGCGGGCAAGAATGCCCAGCGCAGCGGAAATGACGTTCATGCGGTTACAAAGATGATGAAGCTGTCTCACGGCTTTCGGCCCAGGAGTCGGCTCCTCGATCAGTTCGGGCACGGGTTCTGCGAACAAGGGCAGTATCGGGCCGAGCACTTCGTGCAGTTCCTTCAACTGAATCTCGAGGCGCGAGGCAATTGCGTGCGCGCTATCGATCATCGTGGTGACAGTGTCGCACGGTTCGCCGCGCATGCGTCGTTCAAAGTTAAATGATTTGTGATCACTCGCCGCCGCAAAATTTTGCACAATGGCGGCAGCGCGGCGTTGCGCCGCGATTCGCCCCCGGCAACCGGCAATCCCGACCACCGTTGTCGCAACCGTTACCGAACCCGAGCCCGACGTGCCGCCGCCCACCGCCATGGACCATCCGAAACGCATCCTGATCGTCGAGGACGACGCCGACATCGCCGACGTGCTGAGCCTGCACCTGCGCGACGAGCGCTACGAAGTCGTGCACAGCGCGGACGGCGCCGAAGGGCTGCGCCTGCTCGAACAGGGCAACTGGGACGCGCTGATCCTCGACCTGATGCTGCCGGGCGTCGACGGCCTCGAAATCTGCCGGCGCGCGCGTGCGATGACGCGCTACACGCCGATCATCATCACGAGTGCGCGCTCGAGCGAGGTGCACCGGATCCTCGGCCTCGAGCTCGGCGCCGACGACTATCTGGCGAAGCCGTTCTCGGTGCTCGAGCTCGTCGCGCGCGTGAAGGCGCTGCTGCGGCGCGTCGATGCGCTCGCGCGCGATTCGCGGATCGACGCGGGCACGCTCGACATCGCCGGGCTGTCGATCGACCCGATCGCGCGCGAGGCGAGCGTCGACGGCGCGCGCATCGACCTCACGCCGCGCGAATTCGACCTGCTGTATTTCTTCGCGCGGCACCCGGGCAAGGTGTTCTCGCGGATGGACCTGCTCAATGCCGTGTGGGGCTACCGGCACGAAGGCTACGAACACACGGTCAACACCCACATCAACCGGCTGCGCGCGAAGATCGAGGCCGATCCGGCCGAGCCCGTGCGGATCCTCACCGTGTGGGGACGCGGCTACAAGCTCGCCGCGCCGGGCCAGCGGGACGCGTCATGAAACTCACGCTCACCCAGCGGCTGTCGCTCGTGTTCTCGGTCCTGCTGCTCGCGTGCTCCGGCGCGTCGGCGTGGCTGCAGATCCGCGCGAACGACATGCGCGAGAAGGAAGTCGTGCAGGCGCTGTCGCGCGACCTGGCCGCCAACATCGCCAACAGCGCGCCGCTGATGGACGCGAACGGGCTGCGCCCCGACGCCGTGCGCACGCTGTTCGGCCAGTTGATGGGCGTGAACCCGAGCGTCGAGGTGTACCTGCTCGACAACGCGGGGCGGATCAAGGGCGACGATGCGCCGCCCGGCCACGTGAAGCGCGACCGCGTCGATCTTGCTCCCGTGCAGCGTTTCATTGCCGGCCAGCCGCTGCCGATCCTCGGCGACGATCCGCGCAGCCCCGACGCGCGCAAGGTGTTCAGCGCCGCGCCGCTGCAGCGCGCCGGGCAGCCGCCGTCGGGCTATATCTACGTGGTGCTGCTCGGCGAGGCGCACGACCGGCTGGCCGCGCGCGTCGACGCCGGCAACGTGCTGCGCACGACGTTGTGGTCGATGGCGGTCGTCGCGCTGCTCGGCCTGCTCGCGGGCCTCACCGCGTTCAGCTTCATCACGCGCCCGCTGCGCCGGCTGACGGACGCGATGCGACGTTTCGACGCGAACGGCGTGCCCGACACGCAGCCGCCGGTGCCGCGCTCGCCGCCGGGCCGGCGCGGCGACGACATCGTCGTGCTCGAATCCGCGTTCGCGCAGATGGCCGACCGGATCGGCGAACAGTGGCGCGCGCTGACGCACCAGGACCAGCAGCGGCGCGAACTGATCACGAACATCTCGCACGACCTGCGCACGCCGCTCACGTCGCTGCACGGCTATCTGGAGACCCTGTCGCTGAAGTCCGACGCGCTCGCCGAACCCGAACGGCGGCGCTACCTGTCGATCGCGCTCGCGCAGAGCGCGAAGGTCGGCCGGCTCGCGCAGGCGCTGTTCGAACTCGCGCGGCTCGAATCGGGCGGCGTGCAGGCCGAGCGCGAGCCGTTCTCGCTGGTCGATCTCGTGCAGGACGTGTTCCAGAAATTCGAGCTGGCCGCGCAGGCGCGCGGCATCGCGCTGCATGCGCGGATCCCGCCGCGCGTGCCGGTCGTGTCGGCCGATCTCGGGATGATCGAGCGCGTGCTGACCAACCTGCTCGACAACGCGCTGCGGCACACGCCTTCGCACGGCGAGGTCGAGGTCGCGCTGGAGCCGCGGGGCGACCGCGTGGTCGTGACCGTGTCGGATACCGGCGAAGGGATTCCGGCGGCGCGCCGCGAAGGGCTGTTCCAGCGGCCGCAGCGGCCGATGAGCGGCGGCACGGTGACGAGCGGCGGGCTCGGCCTGCTGATCGTGCACCGGATGCTGGCGCTCAACGGCAGCAGCATCCGGCTCGTCGATCGGGCCGGGCGCGGCGCGGTGTTCGAATTTGCGCTGGCGGTCGCGTCGCCGGCGGCCGGCGACGCGCGCTGAAATTCGTCAGCGTCGGCGTCCGCGTTCAGCCGCCGCGCTTGCGCCGCACGTCGCTCGGCGTCCTGCCGGTCCAGCGCTTGAACGCGTGACGGAACCCCACCGCGTCGCTGAAGCCGAGCGTCAGCGCGATGTCCTCGGTGCTGAGCGTGGTCGTGGTCAGGTAGTCGATCGCCAGCGCCTTGCGCACGCTCGTCAGCAGTTCACTGTACGACGTGCCTTCGGCCTCGAGCTTGCGGCGCAGCGTGCGCGCGGTGATGCACAGCGTCTGTGCGATCGCGTCGAGGTCCGGGAACTGCCCCGGCATGCGCGTGAGTTCCTGGTAGACGCGGCGCGTGACGCCCGACTGGGTGCGCAGTTCGTCGAGCAGCCGCGCGCAGTGCGACGACACCTGCGCGGCGGTGATCGGGTTCGCGAGCTGCGGTGCGCGCGTGAGCCACGCGGCCGGGTAGCTGAGCACGTTGCGCGGCTGGTCGAACGCGAGCGGGCATTCGAGCGCGTCGGACAGCAGCGCCGCGTGCGGCGGCTCCGGCTGCGTGAACTGCGCACGCGCCGGCACGCACCACGCGCCCATCACGTCCTTGATGATCGTCACGTGCAGCGCGAACTGCATGTCGATCAGGAAGCGGTACAGCGGCTCGTCGAGACAGGGCAGCGCGACTTCGTGCCGGTCCGGAAACAGCCACGATGCGGTGTCGCCCTGTTCGACCCAGCGGATCGCGAGCATGCCGTTCGCGAGCCGGTGATACTTGACCGCCGAGTCGAACGCGTGCGCGAGCGATTCCGAACACAGCATCGCGTAGCCGTACATTCCGTAGCTCGACGCGTGCAGCTGGCGGCCAACGCGCACGCCGAGATCCGTGCCGTCGTAACGGCCGATCGCGTTGCGCGCGGCGCGGAGGAACTGCTCGGGCGACGTGAGCGTGAACGGATCGGCGACGGCGGCCGGATCGAGGCCCGTGCCGTCGAGCACCGTGGCCGGGTCGAGGCCGGCCTCCGCCGCGATCGCGACGAGCACGGCCAGCTTGGCCGGCGAGAAGCGCTTCTCGCGCAATGCGTGGGCGGGCGGGGCGTCCGGCAGGCGGTCTGCGCGGGCAGCCGTCGGGTTCAAGAGCACACTGCGCGGCATGACGGGTCCTGCGTCCGAATCGATATCGTTGACGGAACGCAATTCTGAGCGGGAACGGTTCCGGGCGCCACAGGGTTCACCCTGATGCGGGCTGGCGCACGTGGCCTGCTCGCGGTGCGCGGCCTGACGGATGGGCCTGGCGACCGGCAGGCCGCCGGTGTCGTGTCCGTTTCGATCATCTTTTCGGCCGGCCGAATCATTTTCAAAGCGCGTCGCGCGGGCGATAGTCGCCGATCAGGCGACGGCCCGCGCCACCCAGGCGTGCAGGCCGCCGTGCGAACGGCGCGAGGCCGGCCCGGGGCGGTTCCCGGCCGGGCAGTGCGCTGTCCTCCAGGAGCGAGACATGACGAACAGACACTGGACCGCGTCATATGGCGCGATCCCCGCCGAGATCGACGCCGATCGACATCCCTCGATGAATGCGCTGCTGGACGACGCGATGCGCCGGTTCGCCGACAAGCCGGCGTTCCGCGCGTCGGGTCAGACGCTGACCTATGCGGACGTCGATCGCCAGTCGACCGCGCTGGCCGCCTATCTGCAGCAGGTCGTCGGGGTCCGCAAGGGCGATCACGTGGCCGTGATGCTGCCCAACGTGCTCGCGTTTCCTGTCGTGTTCGTCGCCGTCGCGAGGATCGGCGCGATCCAGGTCAACGTGAACCCGCACTACACCGCGCACGAGCTCGGGCATCAGCTCAACGACGCGGGCGTCGAGGTCGCCGTGGTGTGCGGCGGGTCGATGGGCACGTTCGCCGACGTGGTCGGCGGCACGCGCGTGCGTACGGTGCTGAGCGTGGGGCGCGGCGATCTGGGCGTGGTCGACGCGCCGGCCGGTGCGTGCGACGCGCTGCCGCCCGGTTCGATCGCGCTCGCGGACGCGATCGCCGCAGGCGAATCGCTCGCGTGCGAGCCGGTCGCGCTGGGCGGCGCGGACCTGCTGCTGCTGCAATACACGGGCGGCACGACCGGATTGTCGAAGGGCGCCGCGCTGTCGCACCGCAACCTCGTCGCGAACATCGAACAGTTCGCGGCGATCGTGGCGGCCGCGCGGGTGCCGGGCGAGGAAGTCGTCGTCACCGCGATCCCGCTGTACCACATCTTCGCGCTGACGGTGAACTTCCTGTCCTACTTCGCGATCGGCGCGCAGAACTGGCTCGTCGCGAACCCGCGCGACATGGACGCGTTCATCGACGTGCTGAAGGCCGCGCGGCCGACCGTGTTCGTCGGCGTGAACACGCTGTACGCGGGGCTCGCCGGCCATCCGCGCCTGAAGGAAGTCGACTGGTCGCGGCTGAAGCTGTCGGCCGGCGGCGGCGCGGCGGTGATCGACGTGATCTCGTCGCGCTGGAAGGCGGTGACGGGCAACTTTATCCGCGAGGGCTACGGGCTGTCGGAAACGTCGCCGGTCGTGTCGTTCAACCCGCAATCGATCGACGCGTTCACGGGCACCACGGGCCTGCCGCTGCCGTCGACCGACGTGAAGCTGCTCGACGACCAGGATCGCGAGGTCGCGATCGGCGAAGCGGGCGAGATCTGCGTGAAGGGTCCGCAGGTGATGACCGGCTACTGGCAGAAGCCGGAAGCGAATACGGCCGCGTTCACGGCGGACGGCTATTTCCGCACCGGCGACGTCGGCGTGTTCGACGCAGCCGGCTTCCTGCGGATCGTCGACCGCAAGAAGGACATGATCATCGTGTCGGGCTTCAACGTGTACCCGAACGAGGTGGAAGCCGTCGCGACCGCGCTGCCGGGCGTTGCCGAATGCGCATGCATCGGCGTGCCGGACGCGCGCACCGGCGAGGCCGTCAAGCTGTTCGTGGTGCTGGCGCCGGATGCCGACGTGACGGAGGCGCAGATCGTTGCGCATTGCCGCGAGAGCCTCGCGGCCTACAAGGTGCCGAAGCTCGTCCGCTTCGTCGACCGGCTGCCGAAGTCGACGGTCGGCAAGATCCTGCGCCGGGAACTCAGCCGCACCGACTGATGGCGCCGAGGCGCCGCGCGGCCGCGGCGGCGCGGCCCGGCGCGCCGAAGGCCCCGAAGGTGACGCGCGGGCCGCTCAAGTACAATGCGAGCGGTTCGATCGACGGGGACGCGATGACCGGCTCAGATTCACTTTCCGCCCGGCCCGGGCGTGCGCTGCCGTCGCCGAGCGCGACGGTGCCGATCTCGCTCGTCAACGGTTTCCTCGCGAGCGCGGGCGCACAGCGCGACGTGGTCGAACGCTATCTGCGCGGGGCCGGCATTCCGATCGAGCTGCTCGGCGAGCCGCATGCGCGCGTGACGGAGGAGCAGTTCTCGACGCTGTACCGCACGCTCGCGATCGACCTCGACGACGAGATGCCCGGCATCTTCTCGCGCCCGCTGCGCGGCGGCACGCTGAAGTATCTGTGCCTGAGCCTGCTCGATGCGCGCAACCTCGAAACGGCGCTGCATCGCTTCGGCCAGTTCTTCCATATCCTGCTCGACGACTTCTTCGTCGAATCGAAGCGCGACGGTCTCGTCGCACAGGTGCTGCTGCGCCCGAACGAGGCCATCGGCCCGATCGGCGCGCTCGGTCAGGAGCTGATGCTCAAGCTCGTGCACGGCGTGTGCTCCTGGCTGATCGGGCAGAAGATCCCGCTGCTGCGGATCGAGTTCGCGTGCCCGCGGCCGCGCCATGCGGTCGACCACCTGTACTTCTTCACCGGCTCCGTGCAGTTCGACTGCGAGCGCACGCTGATGCGCTTCAGCGCGGACTACCTCGATGCGCCGATCCGGCAGAGCAAGCGCAACCTGCGCAAGTTTCTCGCGCGCGCGCCCGGCGACTGGATCTTCGAATCGTTCAGCGAACAGCTCGTGTGCCATCGCGTGCGGCAGTACCTGTCGGCGGCGCTGCCCGACCTGCCCGCGATCGACCAGGCGGCCGAGCACCTGCATTGCTCGGTGCGCACGCTGAGCCGCCACCTTGCCGCCGAAGGGACGACGTTCCAGGCGCTCAAGGATGAACTGCGGCGCGACATCGCGATTCAGCGGCTGACCGATACGCCCGACACGATCGCGGCGATCGGCGCCGATATCGGCTTCGACGATCCGAGTGCGTTTCATCGCGCGTTCCGGCACTGGACGGGGAGTACGCCGGGGACATATCGGCGGCGCGCGTAGTGCGTTTTTTTCAAACCGGTTCCCATAACCGGCTTCCTGTGTTCGCTCCCATGGCCGGCTCCCATAGGCGATTCCCATAACCGGCTCCCGTTGCCGCCGGCATGCTGCGTCGCTTCGGCCCCACCGGCCGGCACATCGATTGCTCACCGTTTTCATCGAAACCGGCTCAGGCCAAACCCTTATCCAGCCGGCCGTTTCCGGCCGCGCCCACGCAACCCGTGGCCGATTTTGTCACCATGTGGGCCGGATATGACAACGGGAATCGGCCATCGCGGCATTACGATGGGTCACGTCGTCGCCCGGGTCCGGCCGGTTCTGCCGTACCGGCCCGGTAGCACGCCTCATTCACCGCCTGATTTGGAACATCGACCATGAGCTATAACGCCCCCGTCAAGGACATGCTGTTCGTGCTGAAGGAACTCGCGGGTATCGACGCCGTCGCGCAGTTGCCGGGCTTCGAGGATGCCGGTTACGACACGGCGCAGGCCGTGCTCGACGAGTCCGCGAAATTCTGCGGCGAGGTGCTGGCGCCGCTGAACGTCGAAGGCGACCGCAACCCGAGCAGCTGGAAGGACGGTGTCGTGACCGCGACGCCGGGCTTCGGCGACGCGTTCCGCCAGTTCGTCGAAGGCGGCTGGCAGGGGCTGCAGCATCCGGCCGAGTACGACGGCCAGGGGCTGCCGAAGCTGATCGCGACGCCGTGCATCGAGATGCTGAACGCGTCGAACCTGTCGTTCGCGCTGTGCCCGCTGCTGACCGACGGCGCGATCGAGGCGCTGCTGACGGCCGGCACCGACGAGCAGAAGCAGCGCTATGTGCCGAAGCTGATCTCGGGCGAATGGACGGGCACGATGAACCTGACCGAGCCGCAGGCGGGCTCCGATCTGGCGCTGGTGCGCTCGCGCGCGGAGCCGCAGGGCGACGGCACCTACAAGGTGTTCGGCACGAAGATCTTCATCACGTGGGGCGAGCACGACATGGCGGACAACATCGTCCACCTGGTGCTGGCACGCACGCCGAACGCGCCGGAAGGCGTGAAGGGCATCTCGCTGTTCATCGTGCCGAAGTTCATGGTCAACGAGGACGGCTCGCTGGGCGCGCGCAACGACGTGCACTGCGTGTCGATCGAGCACAAGCTCGGGATCAAGGCGAGCCCGACGGCGGTGCTGCAATACGGCGACCACGGCGGCGCGATCGGCTACCTGGTCGGCGAGGAGAACCGCGGCCTCGAATACATGTTCATCATGATGAACGCGGCGCGCTTCGGCGTCGGGATGCAGGGGATCGGCGTGGCCGACCGTGCGTACCAGAAGGCGGCGGCGTTCGCGAAGGAGCGCGTGCAGAGCCGCCCGGTGGACGGCTCCGCGAAGCAGCCGGTGACGATCATCCATCACCCGGACGTGCGCCGCATGCTCGGCACGATGCGTGCGCTGACCGAAGGCGCGCGGGCGCTGGCGTATGTGGCAGCCGCGCACAGCGACATTGCCCACCGCCATTCGGACGAGGCGACGCGTGGCCGTCATCAGGCAATCTACGAATATCTGGTGCCGGTCGTGAAGGGCTGGAGCACGGAGATGGTGAACGACGTGGCGAGCCTGGGCGTGCAGGTGCACGGCGGGATGGGCTTCATCGAGGAGACGGGCGCGGCGCAGTACTACCGCGATGCGCGGATCCTGGCGATCTACGAAGGCACGACGGCGATCCAGGCGAACGACCTGGTGGGCCGCAAGACGATGCGCGACGGCGGCGCGGTGGCGAAGGCGCTGATCGCGGAGATCGGCGACACGGCGGCAGCGCTGGGCAGGCTGGACGGCGCGGCGGCCGCGTCGATGAAGGCGCAGCTGGAAAAGGGTGCGCGCGCGCTGTCGTCGGTGGTGGATTACGTGGTGGCGAACGTGAAGCAGGATCCGAACGCGGTGTTCGCGGGCAGCGTGCCGTACCTGAAGCTGGCGGGCGTGGTGCTGTGCGGGTGGCAAATGGCGCGCGCGCTGGTGGCCGCGCAGGCGAACCGCGCGCGCGACCCGGCGTTCTTCGACGCGAAGATCGCGATCGCGCAATGCTATGCGGAGCACATTCTCGTGCAGGCCGGCGCGCTCGAAGCGTCGATCGTCGGCGCGAAGGGCAACGAGAGCGTGCTCGCGTTGACGGAAGACCAGTTCTGACCGGCTGACGGTCGGGACGCAGGAGGAGACAGGATTTTGACCACACAGGACTTGCTTGCGCAATACGGCCCGCGCGAATCGATGGAATACGACGTCGTGATCGTCGGCGGCGGCCCCGCTGGGCTGTCGGCGGCGATCCGGCTCAAGCAGCTGGCCGCCGAGAAAGGCACCGAGATCGGCGTGTGCGTGCTCGAGAAGGGTTCCGAGATCGGCGCGCACATTCTGTCGGGCGCGGTGATGGACCCGCGCGCGATCACCGAACTGTTCCCCGACTGGAAGGAACAGGGCGCGCCGCTCACCGTCGAGGTGACGGAAGACCGCTTCCTGTTCCTGTCCGAGAAGAGCGCGGTGACGACGCCGAACTGGGCGCTGCCCGAGAACTTCAAGAACCACGGCAACTACGTGATCTCGCTGGGCAACGTCACGCGCTGGCTCGGCCAGCAGGCGGAAGCCTTGGGCGTCGAGATCTTCCCGGGCTTCCCGGCCGCCGAGATTCTCTATCACGACGACGGCTCGGTGAAGGGCGTCGCGACCGGCAACATGGGCGTGGGCAAGGACGGCGAGCCGACCGAGAACTTCCAGCTCGGCATGGAGCTGCACGCGAAGTACACGCTGTTCGCCGAAGGCTGCCGCGGCCACCTCGGCCGCCAGCTGATCTCGAAGTTCAAGCTCGACGCGAACGCCGATCCGCAGGCGTACGGGATCGGCATCAAGGAGCTGTGGGAAATCGATCCCGCGAAGCACAAGCCGGGCCTCGTGATCCACACGGCCGGCTGGCCGCTGAAGTCGGATACGTACGGCGGCTCGTTCCTGTATCACATGGACAACAACCAGGTCGTGGTCGGCTTCGTGGTGGGCCTCGGCTACACGAACCCGTACCTGTCGCCGTTCGAGGAATTCCAGCGCTACAAGACGCATCCGTCGATCCGCGCGTTCCTGGAAGGCGGCAAGCGCGTGTCGTACGGCGCGCGCGCGATCACCGCGGGCGGGCTGCTGTCGCTGCCGAAGACGGTGTTCCCGGGCGGCGCGCTGATCGGCGACGACGCGGGCTTCCTGAACGCCTCGCGGATCAAGGGCAGCCATGCGGCGATCAAGACCGGCATGCTGGCGGCCGATGCCGCGTTCGACGCGGTGCAGGCCGGCCGTCAGTCGGACGAACTCAACGCGTACCCGGATGCCTTCAAGCAGTCGTGGCTGTACACGGAGCTGTACCGCGCGCGCAACTTCAAGCAGTGGATGGCCAAGGGGCTGTATCTCGGCACGCTGATGGTCGGGCTCGAGCAGAAGGTGATGGGCGGCAACGTACCGTGGACGCTGCATCACCAGCACGCGGACCACGAGATGCTGAAGCCGGCGTCGCAGTGCGAGCCGATCGAGTATCCGAAGCCGGACGGCAAGCTGACGTTCGACCGGCTGTCGTCGGTATTCATCTCGAACACGAACCACGAGGAGAATCAGCCGGCGCACCTGACGCTGAAGGATGCGAACGTGCCGGTGAACGTGAACCTGCGCACGTACGCGGGGCCGGAGGCGCGCTTCTGCCCGGCGGCGGTGTACGAGTTCGTGAAGAACGACGACGGCAGCGATCGGCTGGTGATCAACGCGCAGAACTGCGTGCACTGCAAGACCTGCGACATCAAGGACCCGACGCAGAACATCGTGTGGGTCACGCCGGAAGGCGGCGGCGGGCCGAATTACCCGAACATGTAACGCATCAGCGCGCATGCTTGCGCGAACGAACCGGAGCAGACGATGAGCAATGCAGCGAAAGAAGTCGTGGTGGTGAGCGGTGTCCGTACCGCGATCGGTGATTTCGGCGGCAGCCTGAAGGATTTCTCGCCGACCGAGCTCGGTGCGAAGGTCGTGCGCGAAGTGCTGTCGCGCGCGAACGTGCCGGGCGATGCGGTCGGGCATGTCGTGTTCGGCCACGTCGTGAACACGGAGCCGAAGGACATGTATCTGTCGCGCGTCGCGGCGATCGACGGCGGCGTCGCACAGCACACGCCCGCGATGAACGTGAACCGCCTGTGCGGCTCGGGCCTGCAGGCGATCGTGTCGGCCGCGCAGACCATCATGCTCGGCGATGCCGACGTCGCGATCGGCGGCGGCTCGGAGAACATGAGCCGCGCGCCGTACACGGTGCCGGCCGCGCGCTTCGGCCAGCGCATGGGCGACGGCAAGCTCGTCGACATGATGCTCGGCGCGCTGCACGACCCGTTCCAGACGATCCACATGGGCGTGACGGCCGAGAACGTCGCACGCAAGTACGACATCTCGCGCGACGCGCAGGATGCGCTCGCGCTCGAATCGCATCGTCGCGCGGCGCGCGCGATCGCGGAAGGGCGCTTCAAGGATCAGATCCTGCCGATCGCGATCCGCACGAAGAAGGGCGAGGTCGCGTTCGACACCGACGAGCACGTGCGTCACGACGCGAGCGCGGACGATTTCACGAAGCTGCGCCCGGTGTTCGCGAAGGAGAATGGCACCGTGACGGCCGGCAACGCATCGGGCATCAACGACGCGGCCGCGGCCGTGCTGATGATGAGCGCGGACGCCGCACGCGCGCAGGGCGTGAAGCCGCTCGCACGCCTCGTCGCGTATGCGCACGCGGGCGTCGATCCGGCGTATATGGGCATCGGCCCGGTGCCGGCCACGCAGAAGGCGCTCGAACGCGCGGGCTTGAAGATCACCGATCTTGACGTGATCGAGGCGAACGAGGCGTTCGCCGCGCAGGCCTGCGCGGTCACTCAGGAACTCGGCCTCGATCCCGCGAAGGTCAACCCGAACGGGTCGGGCATCTCGCTCGGTCACCCGATCGGCGCGACCGGTGCGTTGATCACGGTCAAGGCGCTGTACGAGCTGAAGCGCATCGGCGGGCGTTACGCGCTCGTGACGATGTGTATCGGCGGCGGCCAGGGGATTGCTGCGATCTTCGAGAACATCTGATAATCGGACACTCAGCACCCGAACACACAGGAAACTTCATGGCCATCGAAATCGTCGGCGTCGTGGGCGCCGGAACCATGGGCAACGGCATTGCGCAGACCGCCGCCGTTGCGGGATTCAACGTCGTGATGATCGACGTCAGCGACGCTGCGCTCGACAAGGGCATCGCGACGCTGAAGGGCAGCCTCGAGCGGCTCGTGTCGAAGGACAAGCTCGACGCGGCCGCACGCGATGCGGCGCTGGCGCGCATCACGACGTCGACCGACTACGCGAAGCTCGCGTCGGCCGACATCGTGATCGAAGCCGCGACCGAGAATGTCGAGCTGAAGGGCCGCATCCTGAAGCAGATCGAGGCCGTCGCGCGGCCCGACGCGATCGTCGCGACCAACACGTCGTCGATCTCGATCACCGCGCTCGCGGCGCCGCTCGCCGATCCGGCACGCTTCGTCGGCATGCACTTCTTCAATCCGGTGCCGCTGATGCCGCTCGTCGAGATCATCCGCGGGCTGCAGACGAGCGACGCGACCGCGTCGGCCGTGCGCGAACTGACCGAGCGTTTCGACAAGTCGCCGATCGGCGTGCGCAATTCGCCGGGCTTCGTCGTGAACCGGATCCTCGTGCCGATGATCAACGAGGCGTTCTTCGTGCTGGCCGAAGGCATGGCGTCGGCCGAGGAGATCGACGCGGGGATGAAGCTCGGCGCGAACCACCCGATCGGGCCGCTCGCACTGGCCGACCTCGTCGGCCTCGACGTGTGTCTCGCGGTGATGGACGTGTTCGTGAAGGACTTCGGCGATCCCAAGTATCGTGCGTGCCCGCTGCTGCGCGAGATGGTGTCGGCAGGGCGGCTCGGGCGGAAGGCGGGGCGCGGGGTGTACGACTACAGCAAGTAAGCGGCACACCATGCCACTTCGTCGCGCGGCCGCCTCAGGGCGGCCGCGTGCATTAAGCGGTGCGACTACGCGTCCAGCACCGCCAGATCCCGCGGCAACATCCGCTTGAACATCGCGAGGATCTGCCGCGCCGTCTTCGGCGGCAGCGTGATCGCGTGGCGCACGGCCGCCGCGATCTGGATCATCATCAGCTCGGCGAACGCGCGCCGCTGCGCGCGTGTCGTGTCGGGCGCCACGTCTCCCAATGCATCCGCTAACAGCGCGGCCAGAAACTCGCCGTCCGCCCGGTCGAGTTCCTGCAGCGCGCGGTCGGCCTGCGTCGCGCGCCAGATGTCGCGCATCAGCGGCTCGTCGACGAACATCCGGTAGTAGCTGTCCGTGATGCGGGCAAGCGTGCCGTGCAGGTCGTCGAGCGTCTTCATCGCGGCGAGATCGCGCCGCACGCAGTCGTGCCCGACGGCGTTGTAGCGTTCCGCGAGCGTGCCGATCACGGCCGCCTTGTCCGGAAAGTACTGGTACAGCGAACCGAACGAGATGCCGGTGCGTTCGACGATGTCGCTCATCCGGAACGCGTCGCAGCCTTTCTCGATCATCACGTCCGACGCACACGCGAGGATGCGCTCGAACCGCTCGCGGCTGCGCTGCTGCGTCGGCACGAGCCGCGCGCGCGCCGGCGCGTCCGCTGCCGCCGCTTCGGGCGCGTCGTTCTGCCCCGATTTTTGTCGGCCCATGCCGCCTCCGGAAAAACTTGACGTTGCGAATGCGAGAGTCTATCGTGTTTTTAAAACGCGAGACACTCTCGCATTTTAGAGAGAAAAGGAGACGCACATGTCGGCACTTCCCATCCTCATCGTCGGCGGCTCGGGCAAGACGGGCGCCCGCGTCGATGCACGGCTGCGCACACGCGGCATCGCTACCCGGCCCGTGTCGCGCACGTCGGCCGTCCGCTTCGACTGGACCGAGCCCGCGACGTGGCCCGTCGCGCTCGACGGCGTGTCGGCCGCGTACGTGACCTACCAGCCGGACCTGGCCGTCGAAGGCGCGGTGGAAGCGATTGCCGCATTCGCACGGCTCTCGCGTGAAAGCGGCGTCGAGCGCGTGGTGTTGCTGTCCGGGCGCGGCGAGCCCCGCGCGCAGGCCGCCGAGGCCGCGCTGCAGGCGTCGGGCGTGGGCTGGGGCGTGGTGCGTGCGAGCTGGTTCAACCAGAACTTCTCCGAGGGCTACCTGCTCGACGGCGTGCTGGCCGGCGAGGTCGCGCTGCCGGCCGGTGCGGTGCGCGAGCCGTTCGTCGATGCGGACGACATCGCGGACGTGGCCGTGGCCGCGCTCACCGATTCCCGGTTCGCGGATCGCGTGATCGAGGTCACGGGCCCGCGCGCGCTGACGTTCGCCGAAGCCGTCGGCGAAATCGCGCGGGCCGCCGGCCGGCCGATCGTGTATCGCGAGATTCCGCCCGATGCGTTCGTCGCGGGGCTGCGCGAGGTCGGCGTGCCGGAGCCGGTCGTCGAGCTGCTCGACGAACTGTTCGGCACGGTGCTCGACGGGCGCAACAGCGCGGTGGCGCACGGCATCGACGACACGCTCGGGCGGCCGGCGCGCGATTTCGCCAACTATGCGCGTGCGACGGCCGCAACCGGCGTGTGGAGCGCGTGACCATGATCGCGTTCGTGACTTCCGCATTGCTGTGGGGGGCGGCCATCGGCTGCGGGCTGATGGCCGGCGTGTACTTCGCGTTCTCGACGTTCGTGATGACGTCGCTCGGACGGATCGCGCCGCAGGCCGGCGCGGCCGCGATGAATGCGATCAACGTCGACATCGTGCGTTCGCCGTTCATGCCGCTGTTCCTCGGCACGACGCTGATGGCGCTCGCGCTGGCCGTGCTCGCGCTGTTCGATCGCGATCGGCCGGGCGCGATGGCGGCGCTCGCGGGCGGCGTGCTCTACGTGGCCGGCATGTTCGCGGTGACGATGGCCGTCAACGTGCCGCTCAACGATGCGCTCGCCGCGGCCGATCCGGCGACCGCGCAAGGCGCGGCGCTGTGGACGCGCTACGTGCACGACTGGACGATGTGGAATCACGTGCGCACGGTGGCGTCGGCGGCCGCGTGCGTGTTGTTTATCGCGGGGCTTGCGACGCGGTAGTGCTGCCGTCGAGCCGAACACGCACTACGCATGAAACGCCGACGGCGACACGTCGAAATGCCGCTTGAACATGGCGGAAACGCGTTTTGGCTTCTATAGCCGTGATCCATCGCGACGGTCGGCACCCGCTCGCCATGTGCGAGGCGCTTGAGCGCGAGCTGCCGCAGCGCCTGCTCGCGCCGGCGGCGGAAGCCGAGCCCCCGTCTTGCGCCGGAACGCGCGCCGCGGTTCGAACGGCCGCTCCCTGATGTCGCGCAAGCCGTGCCGGACGCGAAAACACCGGCGGCCTGCATGGCCGATGAAGGACGCCGGGAATCGGTGTCCGCGATACAGCGATTTCGTTTTCTTCATCCCGGCGTCCTGGACTCGCCAATGTGACAAGTGCCATGGAAACTGAATTTATTTCGGGCTTTCCGGAAATTAATTTTAATAAGACCCCCGGTTGCCGGAAGGAATGCAGCTAGGTCGACTTTTAGCTGATCGAGCCGATAACGACGAAACTGAAATTCCGGTCGGTATATTTTCCGTTTGCGTCGCCGGTTTGAATCGTGGCTCCGCTGCCGGAAAGTGCCGGAAAGATCACGTTGTCCAGCGTGTTTTGCCCGCCGCCGTATCCCCATTGCGAGCCGACGATCGCGGGCGTTTTGATGAATGCGGTATTGAACGAGAGCTGGTACGTGCCGGTGCTTTCGCGTTTCACGGCGAATCCGCCCGAGCCATCCACGACCGTGCCGTTGCCCTGCACGCTGCCCCACAGTGTAACTTGAGCCATGATCGTTTCTCCTTCGCTATTTTTCTAAAACAATATCGGGAATTGAAACGGAATGTCGATCGTGTGAAGTCGGGATTCCCCGGATCGACAACTATATTGTATGCGATGGATTTTTAAAGTCAGGATCGGCTGTAAATAATTTATTCTGGTTTCTATTCTAAATAAATCGAATTTGTAATGACTGGCGCGAATTGTTGCGCAATATCGGCGCATGGCGTCGGCAACCGATAAAAGCCCGCATTTATCGGGAGCGGACCGTGGTATGCCGATCGCGGCGGGCAATCCGCGAGCGGCTGCGAACCCGACGCCCGGCTCAAGGCAAGAGGCACCACATCGCGAGAAACGGCGCGCTGCCCGAGCGCATCGCATGCACGATATTGGGCGTGTTGTGCAGCCCGCCGCCGATGCCCGGATCGAACGACGCGCCGTCCCGCTGGCGAAATTCACCCGCGGACAGCAGCACGTACGCCTCTTCCGGCAGATGCTGGTGATCGGGGTAGCGGGTAAAGGGCGCGATCAACGAAAACCCGAGCTGAACGTCGTAACGGCTCTCCATCCCGCCCGGCCCGCAAATCATCCCGTTCACGTGCTTCTCGACGTAATCTTCGCTCCCGTTCAACCCCGACGTTCGTCGTTGCCAGCCCAGCGAGGGTTCGAGCGTCTTGAGCGCGCGTGCCGCGGCGCGCAGGTCCGACGAATCGTCAAGAAGGGGCGCAAGCGCGGAATCGAGGAGGTCGCAGGCCGGATATCGTTTCGCGGCACGCATGCCGTCGTGAGACGGATGCTCGAGGCGAGCGAAAACCTGCGCCGCTGCGTGGCGGGCCGCATCCGGCAGCCTGGGCGACTGAAACAGGGCCCGGGCGATGGCGATGAAATGTTCGAGGTCTTCGTTGCGCGTGTACATGGTGCTCCATGAATGCGGTGACGGCCGTGTCGCATGCGTTGCGACGCGTTGAGTGCGTGGCGATTTCCCGTGAACGCCATTGCACGCTCTCGGGCGCTGCCCTCGGCCCGAATCATAGGCCAAGCGCGTCATGTCCGGCACGGCTGCCGTATCGCGTTCGGAAAGTCGATGCGGAAAAACGGGCGGCTTTTCAGGATTTTCCCTCGATCCTGCGCATGCCGCGCTGTGTCTCGCTCGAGCGGAAAGCGCTCGCGCAGCGATACCGCTCTCGTCGCGAAGGCCCGCCGGTATTGGCATTGTGCGCCGGCCGGCGCGCCGTCCGAGCGCTATCTCAATCAGTGATCAACAGCGGTGCCGAATGCGGGCGTTCGGCCATGCGCCGATCGTCGAGCGTCGCACGCCGCGCAAAGAAGCTCTAACAAAATGAATTTTGAGGCCGTTGCCAGCAAATGATGCAGGCGGCGATTTTCACGAATGCTCCATGGATCGCCGCGGCGCGTTCAAACCGGATGCGCAGGCGTCTGAAGTTGTGAAGCCATGCGAAGGTACGCTCGACCACCGGATCTACTACCGTCGAGCCATTGGTTTCTTCTCTTGTCGGCATGCATGATCACGCTCGCCGGCCTGAATACCCGCAGATAGTGGCGCATAATGTTTTGATATCGACCCTTGGCAGAAAGAGGGTTTTATGCGCTGCACAATATGCGGATCCGAGAATCCTCCCGGTGCGAGGGTCTGCCAGGAGTGTCAGGCCGTGCTGTCCCACACTTGTCCGCAATGCGGACATGAGGCCGAGCCAGCAGCCCGCTTCTGCAGCAATTGCGGGGCGTCGCTGGCTACACCACCCGCCGCTGCGCCGTCATTTTCTCGACCATCGGGTCGGGAGCCGCCGCCACCTCCCATTCATTACACGCCCGATCATCTTGCCGAGCGGATCCGTGCCGAACACGCGGCCATGGAAGCGCGCGGCGAGCCTGCCGGCGAGCGCAAGACCGTTACCGCGCTGTTTGCCGACATGGCCGGGTCGACCGCGTTGATCCACGATCTCGATCCCGAAGTGGCGCATCGCTTGATCGTGCCCGTGGTCGAGCTGATGATGGAAGCCGTCCACTACTACGAAGGGTACGTAGCGAAATCGCTCGGCGATGGCATCCTCGCGCTGTTCGGCGCACCGATCGCCCACGAAGACCATGCGCAGCGAGCGCTTTTCGCTGCATTGCGCATGCAGCAGGCGATGCGGCAGCATGGCGACCGCATTCGTCTGCGGGAAGGCATTCCTCTGCAAATTCGCGTCGGCGTTCATACGGGCGAGGTCGTCGTCCGCTCCATCCGCACCGACGACTTGCACACCGAATACGATCCGCTCGGGCATACGATCCACATCGCGTCGCGGATCGAGGGAATCGCCACGCCCACGTCGATTCTCGTCAGCGAATCCACCCATAAGCTGGCCGAAGGCTATTTCGAGTTCAAGGCGCTCGGGGCAACGCAACTCAAGGGAATTCCGGCGCCGCTGTGCGTATACGAGGTGCTTGGCCTGGGGGCGTTGCGCACGCGCCTGCAGCTGGCGGCGCATCGCGGTCTCGCGCGGTTCGTCGGCCGTGAAACGGAAATGGACCATCTGAACCGGGCGCTGGAGGCAATGAGGAGCGGGCATGGGCGCGTAGTCGGCGTGGTGGGGGAAGCGGGCGTCGGAAAGTCTCGCCTTTTTCACGAGTTCAAGGAGCGTTCACGGCGTGGCGCGCTGGTGCTGGAAACGTTTTCGGTCTCGCACGGCAAGGCGTTTCCCAATTTGCCGCTCATCGAACTCTTGAAGAACTATTTCCAGATCACGACGCAGGACGACGAACGGCGCTGCCGGGAAAAGGTCATCGGCAAGGCGCTCACGCTCGAGCGCAGTTTCGAGGACCTCGTGCCATACGTCCTCTATCTGCTTGGAATCGGTGATGGCGGGGCGATACTGGTCGAGATGGATCCGCAGATCCGGCGCGACCGTACCTTCGACGCGATCAGGAAGCTTCTCGCGCGAGAGAGCCGGAATCAGCCGGTCCATTTGCTGTTCGAGGATCTGCAATGGCTGGACCGTGAGACAGAAGCCTTCCTCACATACCTGGTCGACCACGTGCCGGACGAGCGAATACTCCTGTTGGTGAACTACAGGCCCGAGTATCGGCCCGCGTGGGACCGCGCGGTTCGTTGCAGCAAAATCCGTCTCGAACCGCTGGGGCCATCCGATGCTCAAGGACTGCTTACGGCGCTGCTCGGCGAAGATCGCACACTCGTGCCTCTAAAGCAGCTCATTCTGGAGAAGACGGAGGGCAACCCGTTTTTCATGGAGGAAGTGGTCCAGACGCTTGTCGAAGAGAAATCGCTGCTCGGCGATGCCGGGCATTACCGCATCGTGGAGACCCCGGCGACGCTGCACATTCCCACCACCGTGCAGGGCGTGCTGGCTGCCCGGATCGATCGGCTTCCCATCGAGGAAAAGGAACTGCTACAGGCGCTCGCAGTGATAGGCCACGAGTTTCCGTTCAGCCTGATCCGGCGAATTTGCAGTGAAGCGCCGGCGCGGGACGATGAACTGCGTCGTCTGCTCGCCCATCTGGAAGCCGCGGAGTTCATCTACGAGCGACCCGCCTTTCCCGAGGTCAATTATTCATTCAAACACGCGCTGACTCAGGAAGTGGCCGGGCGCTCGTTGCTCACGGAACGGCGTACCACCCTGCACGAGCGCACTGCGCAGGCGATCGAGGTGCTGTTCCCGACGCGCATCGCCGATTACTGCAGCGAACTTGCGCACCACTACAGTCAGAGCGGAAACATTCCCAAGGCTGTCGAATATCTGCATCGTGCGGCGCAGCAGGCGCTACGTCATGCCGCCCACCCCGATGCAATGAATCACCTCGGAGCGGCGCTTGCGCTGCTCGAGCGTTTGCCGGATACACCGATGCATGCGCATTGGGAACTGACGCTGCTGCTTTCCCTTGGGCCAGTCTTGATGGATGTCCGTGGGTATGGCGCGACAGAGGTGGGCGTGACATACAGGCGCGCGCTCGAGTTATGCGAGCGGACCGGTGAGGCATCGCAACGCTTTGCGACGCAGTTGGGCTTGCGGATACACCATGTGGTGCGCGGCGAGTATGCAATCGCGACCGATCTGAGCAACCAGATGCTCGGTATTGCCAGGGATGCGAACGATCCAGGCATGCTCGTGGAGGCACATGGTGCGCTGGGCGTGTGCTTTTTTCTGCAGGGCGATTTCGGCGCTGCTCGCGCAAACCTGGAACAGGCCTGTGCGATCTACGATCCGAAGCAGCATCAGGCGCACGTCTTCGCACACGGGGTGGATCCTGGTATTCGGGCGCTCAATTACCTCGTATTGACTTTGTGGTTTCAGGGCTATCCGGAACAAGCGCTCAAACGCAGCGCTGAAGCACTCTCGCTCGCGCAGGGCCTTGCTTATGGGCCATCTCTGGCGTTCAGTCTTACCTACGCAGCCCACTTGCATCAACTGCGGAGGGAGCCGGCGCTTGCCGGTGAGCGTGCAGATGCGGTCATTGCCGTATCGACCGAGCACGGATTGCCTTACTGGCTCGCGTGGGGGACGCTTCTGCGAGGCTGGGTGACGAGCGAGCAGGGAAACATCCAGGACGGAATCGCGCAGATGCGGCTGGGCCTCGACGCGCAGCGGGCAGCCGGCGGCGAAGACCTGCGGCCATATTCTCTCGCGTTGCTCGCCGACAGTTACTGGCGTGCGGGTGACAAGAGGGCAGCACGAGACACGCTGGAAGAGGCGATGGCGATCGTCGAGAAATCCGGTGAGCATTGCTACGAAGCCGAGCTCTGCCGGCTCGCGGGAATCTATTTGGCCGGAGAGGCGATCAAGGACGGCACGGCACCTGCACGCGATAACGAAGCCGTAGACTGTTTTCATAGAGCGATCGCGCGAGCGCACCGGCAGGGTGCCAGGGCGCTGGAATTGCGAGCAGCGTCGGACCTTGCGAGGCTATTGCAACGGCAGGGGAAGACCGTGGAGGCAAAGCGGGCGCTGTCCGGGGTGTACAGCTGCTTCACGGAAGGATTCGGCACGAGCGACCTGCGAGCGGCGAAAGCGCTGCTGGATGCTCTGGACGCGCGCGCCGGATGAATGGACCTGCGGCGCACGACGACGTATCGCGTGACGCCGTACCGTCCATTACCTGCCGCTGCTCCGCATAACGGAGAGCTGGGGAGACGGGCATGACAATCACGCACGCAAGACGCCGCAATGATGGACCGCGCAAACAGATCGCGCTGGCTTTGCAGGGTGGCGGGATGCATGGCGCCTTTACCTGGGGTGTGCTTGACAGTCTGCTCGAAGACAGCCGGCTCGAAATAGAGGGTGTCAGTGCAACCAGCGCCGGCGCGATGAACGCCGCTGTACTCGCATACGGGCTGCAAAAAGGGGGCGAAGACGGTGCGCGTCAGGCACTGCACGACTTCTGGCGGGCAGTCGCGCAATCGGCCGAGCGCTACAACCCGCTGCGTTGGGTGCCCTGGCTGAAGGGCACGCACAGCTTCGGGCTCGATCATTCGCCGCTGTATGCATTCGCCGACATGATGCTGCGCGTTTTTTCGCCCTATCAGTTCAATCCGAACAACCTGAACCCGCTGCGCGAAGTGCTCGAAAGCCAGGTCGATTTCGACGCGCTGCGCAAGCACTGTCCGATCCGGATGTACCTGTGCGCAACCAATGTCGAGACGGGGAAAATACGGATCTTCACGGGAGAGGATGTCAGTGCAGACGCGGTACTTGCGTCGGCATGCGTGCCGACACTGTTCCAGGCGGTCACGATCGATGGCGAGTACTACTGGGATGGCGGTTACATGGGTAATCCGGCCATCTATCCTCTCATCTACAATTGCGCGACGCGCGACGTCGTGATCGTGCACATCAATCCGCTCGTGCGCCGCGGTGTGCCGATCACGGCTGCGGAAATTCTCAACCGTATCAGCGAGATCAGTTTCAATTCGTCGCTGATGCGCGAGATGCGGGCAATCTCGTTTGTCACCGACCTGATCCGGCAAGGCACGATACAACGTGGCGAGATGAAGGAAATGCTGATCCATTCCATTCGTGCCGACGATGCTCTGTGCGCGTTGAGCGTATCGAGCAAGTACAACGCGGATTGGGGATTTCTCAGCGAACTGCATGACTACGGGCGACGCGAAGCGGATACGTGGCTCGCGCATCACTACGGAAACATCGGACAGCGGTCGAGTATCGACATCCGCAGTGAATTTCTCTGAGCGCATCGCGGTAATGTCGGCACCGGGCGATCATGCGCAGCCGTCCCGGGCCAAGGAGCGAACGTGAACCGGACGCGGGCGCGGTTCGTCGCGCTGTGGTCGTGCAGCGGCGGGACACATGCCGAGGATGTCTATCGCATGCTGGCGCGATGCTATATGGAGCCGGCGCGCCATTACCATACGCTCACGCATGTACGGCGATGTTTGCGTCATCTCGACCTGGCGCGCGACTCGATTCCCGAACCGGACGCCGTCGAGCTCGCGCTCTGGTTCCATGACGTGATTTTCGTTCCTGGCGCGCACGATAACGAGCAGCGTAGCGCGGACTGGTTCAGACGCCAGGCGGGGGAGCGAATCCGCGCGTGCGACCGTATCTGCGAGATGATTCTCGCGACGACCCACTCGGGCATTGCCGCGGAACTGGATACCCGTTTCGTGTGCGACATCGACCTGGCCGTGCTTGGCGCTTCTCGCAGCCGATTTCGCGAAGACGGCCGGCGCCTGCGGGCAGAGCGCCCCGATCTTGACGACCGGGCTTACGACCTTCATGAACGGACGATTCTTCGCGGGTTACTCGCACGCCCGCGCATCTATCTCACGGATTTCTTCTACACGCGCTGCGAGACGCGAGCACGCAGAAATTTGAGCTGGCGGCTGGGCTTGCCGAGTCCGGAATAGCCACGACAAGCTGCTGTCGGCGTTCGCAATTGGCACTGGCGGTGCGATCGCCGATTTACCGGAGCCTGATTCTCCGACGATGCCGAGCGTCGGCGCGATGCACCGGCGGCCGAGCGGCGGCATGTTCGATGGAGAGTCCTGCGATCGCGATCTGCCGGCGCGCAAGTTCGCCGGGTTGTACTGATCCACGCATCGCGCGGCTGTTCTCGCCCCCCGATTCACATATCGCCCGATCAGATATCGATCGCAAAAATAACCATTTGGTACACGCATCGGCACGCATTACAGTCTCGCCTCCTGCTGCCGGCCGCGACGCCGGTGATTCCGACGTTATTTCAGAAGCCAGCCAAATGAATCGTTTGATGCGTTCCAGGGTCCGCGGCGCCGCCGCCACGCTGTTCGTGCTCGGCGCGGCGTGCGCCGCCCACGCGGCTCAACCGACGCTGCGCGTCGGTATCGATGCCGAGTCGTATCCGCCGTTCTTCTCGAAGGACGCGACCGGCAAATGGAAAGGGTGGGAAATCGACGTGCTCGAGGCCGCGTGCGGCAAGCTGAACGTGCGCTGCGAACTCGCCGACATCGCGTGGGACGGCCTGATTCCGGCGCTGCAGAACCGCAAGATCGACGTGATCTGGTCGTCGATGACGATTACCGGCGAACGGCAGAAGGCCATCGACTTCAGTCGTGCCTACTACGAATCGCCGACGGTATTCGTCGGCGCAAAAAGCGATCGACGCCGCGTCGATTGCGCGGTGCCCGCGAGCTTCAAGGGCCGCGTGATCGGCGTCGAGGCCGGCACCAATTTCTCGGCCTTCCTCGATGCGCGCTTCAAGCAGGACGTGCAGATCAAGGCCTTCGACAAGTTCGACAATGCGCTCGCCGATCTGGTCTCCGGCCGGGTCGATTACGTGCAGGAAGCGAAGGGCCTGTTCACGGCGTTCCTGTCGTCTCGCGACGGCAAGGATTTCGAGGTCAAGGCCACCTGCGCGGACAACCCGGTGCTGGGTCTCGGCATCGGCGCGGGCGTGCGGCGCGGCGATGCGCTGCGCGACCGGCTGTCGGGCGCGATCGCGCAATTGCAGCAGGACGGCACGTGGGATGCGATCACCGCGCGCTATCCGAACCTGAAAGGCACGATCGAGAAGGGCCGTTGAACCGATGGCCGCAGACGATTCGCTGCTGGCGCTGCTCGCATTCGGCGACGGCGGTTACGGCCGCATCTTCGCGAGCGCGTTCGCGCTGACGCTCGGCGTCGCGGCCGCGTCGTTCGGCGCCGGCACGCTGCTCGGCATCGCCGGCGCGCTCGGCAAGCTGTCGCGGCACGCGCCGCTCGCCTGGCTCATCCGGCTCTACACGACGCTGGTGCGTGCGCTGCCCGAGCTGTTGTGCCTGCTGCTCGCGTTCTATGCGCTCGCGCCCGCCGTCGAGGCCGCGCTGCGCCGCGGCGGCCTGGTGCCTGACGGCTTCGCGTTTCCGCCGTTCCTGGTCGCCGCACTGTCGCTCGGCTTCATCCAGGGCGCCTATCTGACCGACATCTTCCGCGCGGCGCTCGTCAACGTGCCGGTCGGCCAGATCGAAGCCGCGCATGCGTACGGAATGACGCCGTGGCAGACGCTGCGACGCATCCGGCTGCCGGCCGCGGCGCGGCTCGCGCTGCCCGGTGTCGGCAACGTGTGGCTGAACGCGACCAAGGATGCGTCGTTCATCAGCGTGCTCGGATCGTTTACGGATCTGCTGAAGGCGAGCCAGCTCGCCGCCGGCGCGACCCGGCACTACGTGTTCTTCTATCTGGTCACGGCGGCGCTGTTCCTGCTGCTGAGCGTCACGTCGACGGGGCTGTTCGCCGCGCTCGAACGGTACGCGAACCGTGGCGCAACGAGCGCAACCGCATGAGCTTCTCGCTGCCGTTCCTGCTCGATACGGTGATGCCGAAGCTGCTCGCCGCGGTGCCGACGACGCTCGCGCTGATGCTGTTGTCCGGCGTGGCCAGCGTGCTGCTCGGCATGCCGCTCGCGCTGGCCGCCGGCGCACGCCGGGCGCCGCTTCGCTGGTCCGCACGCGGCTGGATCATGCTGATTCGCGGCACACCGCTGCTGGTGCAGCTTTATCTGCTGTACTACGGATTCGGCCAGATCGTGCCGCGCGAATGGATGCGCGACAGCTGGGCGTCGCCTCTGTTGCGCGACGCGTTCTGGTATGCCGTCGTTGCCTTGAGCGTGAACGAGAGCGCGTATGTCGCGACGATCCTGCGCGGCGCGATCGCCGGCGTGCCGGCCGGCGAGATCGAGGCCGGCTACGCGTACGGAATGACGCGCGCCGGTGTACTGCGCCGTATCGTCGGCCCGCGCGCGTGGCGGCTCGCGCTGCCCGCGCTCACCGGCGAAGCGATCCTGCTGCTGAAATCGACCGTCCTCGCGTCGACCGTCACGGTGTTCGACGTGATGGGCACGGCCAACACGCTGCGCTTCGAAACTTTGCGCGTATACGAACCGCTGGCCGGCGCGGCGCTCGTCTATGTCGTGCTGGTCGCGCTGCTGACGATTCCTGCCGCCCGTCTCGAGAGACGCCTCAACCGCTACCTGACGCGCGAGTCGGACGACCGCGCACCCGCGCGCGCACGTAACGCGTCGTCGGGCGTGTGGGCGGCACCCAACTGATTCCCCTGTTTCGCATTGAGCATGACGATGTCCGATCCTCGACCCCTGCTGTTTTCCCTCTATGAACAAGCCAGCGTCGGCTGCGGCGGCGCGCCGAGCCTCTGGACCCATCCCGCCGACGAACGGCTGCGCGCCAATACGCTCGCGTACTGGTCGGACCTCGCGCGCAAGGCCGAGCAGGCCGATCTCGACATGCTGTTCTTCGCGGACGTGCTCGGCCTGTACGACGTGTACGGCGGGTCGGCCGACGCCGCACTGCAGTGGGCGGTCGAAGCGCCCGCGAACGATCCGATGATGCTGATCCCGGCGCTCGTCGCGCAAACCGAGCGACTGGCGTTCGGCGTGACCGCGAGCACGACCTACGAACATCCGTTCGCGCTCGCGCGCCGCTTCAGCACGCTCGATCACCTGAGCAACGGCCGGATCGGCTGGAACATCGTGACGTCCTACCTGACGAGCGCGGCGCGCAATTTCGGGCTAGACCGGATGATCGGCCACGACGAACGCTACGCACGCGCGGAGGAGTTTCTCGACGTCGTGTACAAGCTGTGGGAAGGCAGTTGGGCGGACGACGCGGTCATTGCCGACAAGCACGCGCCGCGCTATGCGCGCGGCGACCGCGTGCGGCCGATCGCGCACGAAGGCACGCACTATCGCGTGCACGGCCCGCACGTGTGCGCGCCGTCGCCGCAGCGTTCGCCCGTGTTGATTCAGGCGGGCTGGTCCGGGCGCGGACGGGAATTCGCGGCGAAGCACGCCGAAGTGGTGTTCGTCGCGAAGTCGAATCCGCACGAGATCCGCGCGGGCCTCGACGAAATTCGCCGGCTCGCAGTCGAAAACGGCCGCGCGGCGGACGACGTGAAGGCGCTGACGGTGCTGCGGATCGTGACGGCGCGCTCGTCGAGCGACGCGAAGGAGAAATACCATGCGCTGCAGCAGCACTATCACCTGCAGGCGCAGCTCGTCAGCTACGCGGGCGACACCGGCATCGACATCGATCGTTATGCGGACGACGAGCCGCTGACGACGCAGACGGAAGGGCTGACGTCCTACGTGGTGCGACCGGACGGCAGCGGCAAGCCGCTGACGGCCGGCGACGTGCGGCGCAAGTTCGCGAACGTCACGCGCGGCACCGACCTGATCCTCGTCGGTTCGCCGGACGAAGTCGCGGACCAGCTTGCCGAGCACGCGCAGCAGTCGACGACGAGCGGCTACATGCTCAATCCGCTGATCAGCCCCGGCACGCTCGACGATTTCGCCGACCTGATCGTGCCGGAGTTGAAGAAGCGCGGCCTGTACCGGACGCAGTCGCCGGGCGGCACGTTCCGCTCGCGCCTGGGCGGCGGCGATCGCCTGCCGGACAGTGCGTATGGCGCGTCGTTCCGGCAGCCCGCGGCGGCCGGGCGCTGACGGTCGGACGGATATCGATTCCCCAAAACATTGGTAGGGCCGCGCGATGACGAGCGGTAGAGTCGACTATTCGGTCGCGGACCGGCCGCATTGGGAACAGCGGGCGCAGCATGCGTCCGTCCCGGCGGAACGACGAACCCGGGAGTTGCCTGACATGAACCGTGAGGTGCCGTTTCAGCCGGAAGCAGGTTGTGCCGACTCGAAGCATGACGACGAGCGTTTCGTATCCGCCTGCGGGAGCGCGATCGAAGCGCCGTTTGCGAGCGATGCCGAACGCGGCTTCGAATGCGAACGGCTGGCCGGACGGCGGTACGGTTTTCCGACGTGGCACGGGCGCCGGCGGGCACGACCATGAGCGCAGGCGCCGCAAATCGACCGCGCCGATCACCGACGCCGCCCGTCCTGAGCGCGGCCGGCATCGCGAAACGGTTCGACGCGACCGTCGCGCTGGCGGCGCTCGACCTGTCGATCGGCGCCGGTGAAGTCGTCGCGTTGATGGGCGCGAACGGCGCCGGCAAATCGACTTTCGTGAAGATCCTGAGCGGCGTGATCCGGCCCGACGGCGGCACGCTGACGCTGCGCGGCGCACCCTATCGGCCGGCTTCGCCGCACGCGGCGAAGCGGCTCGGCGTCGCCACCGTGCACCAGTCGGTCGCCGACGCCGTCGTGCCGACGCTGTCGATCGCCGACAACCTGTTGCTCGACCGGCTGTGCGATCCGGCGTCGCCGTGGCATGCGCCGCCGGCCGCGCGGGGGGGGGGGGGGCCGGTGGCTTATATACTTCTACG
>NZ_JBNCAB010000061.1:0-41869 GCF_049805555.1 Burkholderia sp. DN3021
CTCGATCTGCGCCGACGTCCCCGCCACCACCTGCTGCGACGGCCCGTTCAGCGCGGCGATCACCAGCCCGCCGCCCTGCTCCGCCAGCCGCGCGCGCAGCGTCGCCGCATCCAGCATCACCGACAGCATCGCCCCGCCTTCGCAACGGCCCTGCATCAGCCGCCCACGGCTCGCCACCAGCTTCAGCCCCGCCTCCAGCGTCAGCACCCCCGCCGCCTGCGCCGCCATGTACTCGCCCAGGCTGTGACCCATCACCACCTGCGGCGTCACACCCCACTCCTCCCATGTCCGGCGCAGCGCATACCCCAGCGCGAACAGCGCCGGCTGCGTGTAGTCCGTGCGGTCCAGCAGCGCCGTCGACGCCCCGAACAGCACCTCCAGCAGCCCCACCTCCAGCTCGCCTTCCAGCAGCCTCGCGCAATCGTCCAGCGCCGCCCGGAACACCGGCTCGCGCTCGTACAGCTCACGGCCCATCCCCGCGTATTGCGAGCCCTGGCCCGTGAACAGCATCGCCACCCGCGGCCGGCGGTTCCGGTACACCCCGCGCAGCAGCGCCGGCTGCTCGCCGCCCTCGCCGAATGCGCGCAGCCGCGACACCAGCTCCGAGCGCTCGCGCACGACCCACGCAGCGCGCTGCTCGAACGCGCTGCGTCCCGTGTTCGCCGTGTAGCAGATCGATGCCAGATCCGCCGAGCCCTGCTCCACGAACGACGCATAGCGCGTCGACAGCGCGCGCAATGCCTCCTCGCTGCGCGCCGACAGCGTCAGCACCTGCGCGCCGCGACCCGCGACCGCCGCTTCGCGCGTCACCTCCGGCGCCGATTCCAGAATCGCGTGCGCATTCGTGCCGCCGATCCCGATCGAACTCACGCCGGCCACCCGCACGCCGCCCTCGGGGCGCCACGCGCGCAGCTGCGTATTGACGAAGAACGGGCTTGCGTCGAACGGAATGTCCGGATTGGTCTGCGTGTAGTGCAGGCTCGGCGGGATCTCGCCGTGAAATACCGTGAGGACCGCCTTGATCAGCCCGGCGACGCCCGCCGCCTGATCGAGGTGTCCGATGTTGGTCTTGACCGAGCCGATCGCGCAGAAGCCGGTGTCCGCGGTCGACGCGCGGAATGCCTGCGTCAGCGCGGCGATCTCGATCGGATCGCCGAGCGGCGTCGCCGTGCCGTGCGCCTCGACGTAGCCGATCGCACGCGGATCGATGCCGGCCGCCGCGTGCGCCTCCATGATCGCTGCCGCCTGGCCGTCGACGCTCGGCGCGGTGTACCCGACCTTGCCCGAGCCGTCGTTGTTGATCGCGGTCCCCTTCACCACCGCGTAGATGCGGTCCCCGGCCGCGAGCGCGTCGTCGAGCCGCTTCAGCAAGACCACGCCGGCTCCGCTGCCGAACACCGTGCCCGCGCCCTGCCGGTCGAAGGCGCGGCAGTGGCCGTCCGGCGACGCGACCATCCCTTCCTGGTACAGGTAGCCGACGCGATGCGGAACGTGGATGCTGACGCCGCCGGCGAGCGCCGCGTCACACTCGCCGCGCAGCAGGCTTTGCGCGGCCAGATGCACGGCGACCAGCGAAGTCGAGCAGGCCGTCTGCACGTTGACGCTCGGGCCGCGCAGGTTCAGACGGTAGCTGACGCGCGTCGGCAGGTGATCCTTCTCGTTGCTGATGCGGATCTGGAAAGCCGCCGCGGGCGCCGAGTCCGATTCGAGCGACGCGAGAACCGACTTGTGATAGCCGCTCGCGTCCGTGCCCGCAAATACGCCGATCCCGTCGCCCTCCTTCTGCGGATCGACGCCCGCATCCTCGAGCGCCTGCCACGCGCATTCGAGGAAGATCCGCTGCTGCGGATCGAGCAGCTCGGCTTCGCGCGGGCTCATGCCGAAGAAGGTCGCGTCGAACGCGTCGATGTCGTCGAGCACGAAGCCCGCGCGCACGTAGTTCGGATCGGCGAGCAGCGCGGGCGAGACGCCGGCCGCGCGCAGCTCGGCTTCGCTGAATTCCGTGCGCGATTCGACGCCTTCGCGCAGGTTGCGCCAGAACGCGTCGACGCTCGACGCGCCCGGCACCCGCACCCCGATCCCCACCACCGCGACGCTCGCCGAGCGCGCCGGCGTCTCGCCCCGGCTGCGTCTGCGCGGCCGGCCGGCGGCGCCGGCCGGCTGGCCGTGCGCGTCGAGATGGGCGGCCAGCCCGGCCACCGTCGGATTGCGGAAGAACTCGACGCGCGGCACGCGCATCCCGAACGCCTGCTCGATCTTCTGCTGCATCTGCAGCAGCAGCATCGAATGGCCGCCGAGATCGAAGAAATTGACGTCGACGCCCACCTCGGGCGTGCGCAGCACGTCCCGCCAGATCGCCTGCACGCGTTCGAGCGTCGATCCGGCCGCCGCGGCCTGCGGCGCGGGCGACGCCGCACGTGCGAGCGCCGGCAGCGCGTTGCGGTCGACCTTGCCGTTGTCGGTCAGCGGCACCCGCTCGATGGACACGAACGCCGCCGGCATCATGTAGTCGGGCAGCGTGCGGCGCAACGCGTCGCGCCATGACGCCGAGCGGTCCGTGGCTGCGCCGTCGTCGTGCACCACGTAGGCGACGAGCCGCTGGTCTTGCTCGTCGACGCGCTCGACGATGGCAACCGCCTGGCGTACGCCCGGCAGCGCGGTCAACGCGGCCTCGACGTCGCCCAGCTCGATCCGGAAGCCGCGTAGCTTCACCTGGTTGTCGAGCCGCGCGAGCCAGCGGATCGCGCCGCTCGCGCTCGCCCGCACCAGGTCGCCGGTGCGATACAGCCGAACCTTGCGGCCACCGTCGAGCGTCGCTTCGACGAAACGCTCCCGCGTCAGCGAATCGCGGCCGTGGTAGCCGTCGGCAAGGCCCGCGCCGCCGATATACAGCTCGCCCGCCACGCCGGGCGGCACCGGTGCGCCATGCGCGTCGAGGATATGCAGGTGCACGTTGCGCAGCGGCGCGCCGATCGCCACGAAACCGTGATCCCGGACTTCGTGCCAGGTCGCCCACACGGTTGCCTCCGTCGGCCCGTAGACGTTGCACAGGCGGCCCACCAGCGGCCGCAGCGCGCGAGCGAGCGGTTCGTCGAGCGCTTCGCCGCCGCACACGGCGGTCAGGTCGGGCTTGCCGCGCCATTGCGCGGCGACCAGCATCCGCCAGGTGGCCGGCGTTGCTTGCAGCACGCGTGCCTGCGCCGCGTCGATCCGGCTCGCCAGCGCCAGCGGGTCCGCCGTTTCGTCGCGGCTCGCAAGCCACACGCGCCCGCCGGCGACGAGCGGCACGAACAGCTCCGCGAACGCGATGTCGAACATCGGCGTGGTCACGGCCAGCCACGTCTCGCCGGCCTGCAGGCCGCTGCGCTCGTGCATCGCGAGCAGCAGGTTGACGGCCGCGCGATGCGCGACGCGCACGCCCTTGGGCTGCCCCGTCGAACCCGACGTGTAGATCACGTAGGCGATCGCGGACGGATCGTCATCGCTGAAATCAGTGCCCGCGCCGTCGCCGGGCGCACCTTCCAGCAGCGTGTCCAGCGCCACCTGCGGACGCGCCGGCGCACCGTCGGCCGCCGCCTCGGCGATCACGAGCCGGACGTCGGCGTTCTCGAGGATGAAATCGCGTCTCGCGGCCGGGTAACCGGGGTCCAGCGGGACATACGCGCAGCCGGCCGTCATCACGCCGAGCAGCGCGCCGAGCAAATCGACGCGACGCTCCACGCACACCGCCACGCGCTCGCCCGGCTGGACGCCTCGCGCGCGAATCTCGCGGGCGACCCGCGCCGCCCGCTGCAGCAGTTCGCGATAGCTCAGCCGCTGCGTCGCCGTCTCGACCGCGATCGCGTCCGGCGTGCGCGCGGCGGCCGCCCGGATCAACGCGCTGACCGTCAGATCGGGGATCTCCGCCACCGGGCCGCGCAGCGTGTCGCACCACGCGGCAAGCGCAGGCGCCGGCCACAGCGGCAGCTCGCCGATCGGCGCGTCCTCCGCGTCCTCCGCGTCCTCCGCGTCCGACAGCGCCGTGGCCGCACCAAGCCAGCTCGTCAGCATGCCTGCGATCGTCGCGGCTTCGTAGCGATCCTCGTCGTACTCGCACTCGAGCGACAGGCCCTCCGCGCGGCGGATCAGCATGAAATTGAGCTCGCTGTCGACGAACAGCGCGTCGGCGTCATCCAGCGCCGCCTCGGACAACGCCGCCTCGGGAAGATCGGCGGGCAAGCCGGCGAACGACACCGTCACGGGAGCAGGCACGCGCTCGGCGTCGTGCAGCGCGCGCTGGTCGAGCGCGCCACGGGTCGCGCGCAGCAACACATCGGCCGGCGCCTCCGGCGCGACGTCGAGCGTCAGTCGCGTGCGCGCCGGTTCGTCCTGCGCGTCGGCCTGCGTGATCAGGTCGAGCGGCACGCTGCGCTGGTCCGCGTAGCGGGCGAGCGTCATGCCGAGCCCCGCGAGCCAGAGTGTCGTCTCCGCGTGGCCGTCCTGTCGCGCGCGCTTGCCGGCCGCCTCCGCCGCCGCGGCGGGCACGGGCATGTCGTGACGCATCCTGCGGTAGCGGGGCGTGACCGGCGCGGGATAGTCGCGCGGCAGGTCGAGCGGTACGGGCGCGTGCGTCGCGGGCGTCGTCGTGTGTGCGTTCATGGTCGTGTCGTCGTTGTCTTCAAGCCTTCAGCACTGCCAGGTAATTACCGATCACCAGCGCGTCGAGGCGCGCTTCGCGGAACGTCTCGACGGCCTCCTCCGCGGTGCGAACGATCGGCTGGCCGCGCACGTTGAAGGAGGTGTTCAGCAGGATCGGGATGCCCGCCGCATGCTCGAACGCTTCGAGCAACTGATAAAAGCGCGGGTTGCGGTCGGCGAACACCGTCTGCACCCGCGCGGAGCCGTCGCAATGCGTGACGGCCGGCAACGCGTCCCGGTGCGCGGCCTTCACGCCGGTCACGTAAAGCATGTGCGCGAAGGTATCCACTTCGCCCGCCCTGACGTCGAAGAATTCCGGCGCGCGGTGGGCCAGCACGGCCGGCGCGAACGGCCGGAAATCCTCGCGCTTCTTCACCAGCGCGTTGACGCGCGCGCGCATCGACGGCGAGCGCGGATCGGCGAGGATGCTGCGATTGCCGAGCGCGCGCGGACCGAATTCCATCGCGCCCTGGAACCAGCCGACGATCCGCTCGCGCGCGAGCAGGTCCGCCGTCACGCCCGCCAGTTCCGCCGCGTCGTCGAAGCGGCGCACGTCGAGCCACGGCTTGTCGAGCGCCGCGCGGATCGCGCCGTCGTCCTCGTGCGTGCCCCAGAACGGCATGCTCATCGGCTGCATCACCGCATCCGGGTCGTGCTCGCTCTGCACGTAGAGCGCCGCGCCGAGCGCCGTGCCGTCGTCGCCCGAAGCGGGCTGCACGAAGGTGCGCCTGAACAGCCGGCTGCGCAGCACGACGCCGTTCGCGGTGCAGTTGAGCGCGACGCCGCCCGCCATGCACAGGTGGCGCGCGCCGGTGCTCGCCTTGAAGGTCCGCAGCGTATGCAGCGTCGTGTTCTGCAGCACGGCCTGCAGCGCGGCCGCGAGATCCATGTGAGCCTGGGTGATCGGCTCGTCCGGCAGGCGCGGCTTGCCGAACAGTTCCTCGATGACGCGCGACGACGCGCGATAGGTCGCCATCTCGAGCGGCGTCTCGTTCAGCTGCAGGACCGGAATCGTGTAGAAGCCATCGTCCTGCAGGCGCACCAGCTCGCTCAGCTTCGCGAAGTACGGGCGCGGATCGCCATACGGCGCCAGTCCCATCACCTTGTATTCGCCCGAGTTGAAACGGAACCCGAGGTGCAGCGTGAACAGCCCGTACAGCACGCCGAGCGAGTGCCGGTGCGACACGCTCGCGACCCGGGTGAGGCGGCCGTTGCGGCCGGTCCAGATCGACGCGCTCTCGGTCTCGCCCATTCCGTCGGAGACGAACACCAGCGCGTCGTCCATGCCGCTCGGGTAGTAGGCGCTGGCCGCGTGCGCGAGATGGTGAGGCACCTGCACGAACTTCTCGTTCCACGGCCCGTCGCCCCAGCGTTCGCGCAGCACGCTCAGTTGCGCGTCGCGCGACTGGACCTGCTCGAACTCCACGCGTGCATCGCCCGACTGCGCCAGCGATGCGGCGACGGCATCGTAGGCAAAGCCGTGCGCGATGCGATCGACCTGGTCGAGCCGCAGGCCCGCCTGGGCCAGCACCGCGTCGATCGCGCCGGCCGGAAAGCGCTCGGTGCCCTTGTGACCCGTGAAGCGCTCTTCCGCCGCCGCGCCGACGATGCCGTCCGGGCCGACGAGCGCCGCGGCAGCGTCCAGCCCTTGCGTGATGCGCAATTCACGGCGCTGGATATCCGGGTAGTGCTGCTCGCGAAACGCAATGGCGCGGTCCAGCCCGCTAATCCCAAGGACATGCATGACGGCCCCTCGTAAAGTGATTCGAATGGTGTCGGGTCGACACGGACGCCGGGTCAGCGCGCGCCCAGTCTCGTGATCAGATGCTCGTCCCGCTCGAGCGTCGGGTTCGGGGTCGTCAACAGCCGGTCGCCGACGAATACCGATCCGGCGCCGGCCAGGAAGCACAGCGCCTGCAGTTCGTCGCTCATGTGCTCCCGGCCGGCCGACAGGCGGACCACCGATTCCGGCATCAGGATCCGCGCGACCGCGATGGTGCGAACGAACTCCAGCCCGTCGACGCCGTCGGCGTCGGCCAGCGCGGTGCCGGGAATCCGCATCAGCGAGTTGATCGGCACGGACTCGGGATGGACCGGCAGGTTCGCGAGGGTCTGCAGCATGCCGATGCGGTCGTCGCGGGTCTCGCCCATGCCGACAATGCCGCCGCAGCACACCTTGAGGCCCGCGCCGCGCACGTGATCGAGGGTCTCGAGGCGATCGTCGAGCGTGCGCGTACTCGCCACCGTCGGGTAATACGCCGGCCCGGTGTCGATGTTGTGGTTGTAGAAATCCAGCCCGGCTTCCGCCAGCCGCTCGGCCTGCGGCCCGGTCAGCATGCCGAGCGTCACGCAGGTCTCGAGGCCGAGCGCCTTCACGCCCTTGACCATGTCGCACACGCGCTCGAGATCCCGCTCGCGCGGGCTGCGCCACGCCGCGCCCATGCAGAACCGCTGCACGCCGGCCGCCTTCGCGGACGCCGCGGCAGCCAGCACCGCATCGAGATCCATCAGCTTGCTGGCCGGCAGCATCGTGTCGGCATGCACCGACTGGCTGCAATAGCCGCAGTCTTCCGGACATCCGCCGGTCTTGATCGACAGCAGCTGCGAAATCTGCAGCGGACGTCCCGCATGGAAGCGGCGCTGGATCGTCTGCGCGTCGTACAGGAGATCCGTCAGCGGCGCGGCGAACAGCGCCGCGATCTGTTCGTGCGTCCAGTCGTGCCGGACGGCCGCGTCGGCGCTCCGCCCGCCTGCGCACGCGCGAACGCCGTCCGACGACGTGTCATGACTCATGTGAACGATTCCGTTGATTGAAATGAAAATCGGACGGCAGTCAGTTCCGCCCGGTGCTCAGCACCACCTTTCCGGCCACCTTGCGCTGGCGCAGCAGCTCGATTGCGTCCGCCGCCTCCGACAGTTCCATGACGCGCGACACGTGCGGTGCGAGCTTGCCGGCCTCGAACCAGCCGAACAGCGTGGCGAACGCCTTGCGTACCCAGTCCGGCCGGTTCGCCCGGTAGTGCCCCCAGTAGAAACCCATCACCTCGCAGTTCTTGACCAGCAGCAGGTTCGCCGGCACGCGCGGGATCTCGCCGCTCGCGAAACCGATGACGACGATGCGCGCCTCGGGCGCGACCACCCGCAGGCTGGTGTCGAACGCAGCCCCGCCGACCGGGTCGTACACGACGTTCACGCCCTTCCCGCCGGTCAGCGCCTTCACCTGTTCGCGGAAATCGTCCCGGCCGACCTCGATCACGTGGTGCGCGCCGTGGCGACGGGCGGCCGCCCGCTTGTCCTCCGAGCTCGCCACCGCGATCACCGTGGCACCGAGCGCCCGACCCACTTCGACAGCGGTCAGGCCGGTGCCGCTGCCCGCGCCGTGCACCAGCAGCGTCTCGCCCGCCTGCAGCTTCGCGCGCCACGTGAGCGCGCCGTACGACGTGCCGTAGGCGATGGCGAAGCCTGCGCCGGTCGTGAAATCCATCGACGCCGGTATCCTGAACAGGTTTGCGGCAGGCAGCACGACCTCGTCCGCGAAGCCGCCCCACGCGAGGATGCCCATGACCCGCTCGCCGACCGACACCGACGTCACGCCGGGCGCCGTCTCGACGACCGTGCCCGCGATTTCGAAACCCGGCACGAACGGCAGCGCCGGCTTGGTCTGGTAGCGCCCCTCGACGATCAGCGTGTCCGCGAAATTGATGCCGCACGCATGCACGTCGACCCGCGCCTCGCCCGCCCCGAGCGGCGCCGGCGTCACGTCCCGCAGCGCGAGCGCCCCGGTGCCGTCATAGGCTTCACATACGATCGCGCGCATGATCAAGCCCCGGCCGGCACGTCGTCGGCGCGCGCGCCCCGACGGCCATCCTGCTCGATGCCGGCCGACCTGGCCGACAGCATCTGCTCGACCCGTTCCGCAGCCTCGAGCGCGCATCCCCACGACAACGTCACACCGGCCCCACCGTGCGCGTAGTTGTGCAGGATGTGCGTGCCCGGCACTGCTTCGAGCCGCACGTTGCCGTGCCTGAACGGCCGCAGCCCGGCCCGCACCGGCTCGTCCGGATCGATCTCGACGTTCGCGAGTGCGGGCATGAACTCGATGCCACGCCGGTACATCCGCCGGATCGGCTCGTGATTGTCGAACCCGATGTCGGTGCTCCATTCGTCGGCTTCCGCGATCGCGCCGAGCACGATGCGGTCCTCGCCGCGCGGCACGAGGAACACGATCTCGTCGACGCCCGTCACGTGGTCATGAGACACGCAGTGCGCCTGATCAAGGCGCGGCATCTTGCTGCCGTCGTTCACGAGGCGGATCACGGCGCCGCGCAGCGGATACATCGGCTCGCCGCTCAGCTCGGCCGCCCCGAGGCCCGCGCAGTTGACGATCGCATCGACGCCGAAGTCCGCCTTCAGGCGCGCCTCGTTCGCCTGCAGGTCGCCTTCGATCCGCTGCTGGACGACCCGGATGCCCTTTGCGATCACCTGGCCCAGCAGCCAGGCCATGTAGACGTCCGTATCGACCATCGGCGCGAGATGGCAATACGCGTCGACGAGTCCGATGTCCGGATTCACGCCGTTCTCGCGAATCAGCGACGGGTCGCGCCGGAAGCCCGGCACGTGCTCGCGGATCTCGTTCATCTTCTCGAGATGGAGCGCGTGCTCCTCGATCCTGTTGCGGAAATAGAAATTGACCGGGCGGATGTAGACGCCCGTCGCCGGATCGGCCGCGAGCGTCTCGAACGTGCGGAACGACACCATGCACCAGTGCTTCGAGCGCTCCAGCGAAACCTCGTCGTCGTGATAGCCGCAGACGGCGGGCGGCCATTCCCACAGGGCGCCGGCCACCACGGACGTGATGTTCGGCGCGAATTGCTCGCCGACGACCGTCACGCGGATGCCGCGCGCGTGCAGGCACAGCGCTGTCGTCAGGCCGGCCACGCCCGCGCCTATGACGAGCGCGTGCCCCTTCTCTCCAGATACCCTCATGTCTTCTCCATGAATCGGCCGTTCCACGCGACCCCGAGGCGGCCGACAGGAAGCAGCACTGCCGGGCGCGCCGCGCCCGCTGCACGCACGACTGCGGATGATCAGCTGCCGGCCGGCACGTCCGCGCGCGCAACGCGCTGCCGGATCACCGTCGCGAGGCGCTCGACCTCGTCGTCGGGATGGCCCGCGGTGATCAGGACGCGCAGGCGGGCCGTGCCGCGCGGCACCGTGGGCGGACGGATCGCGGTCACGAAGAAGCCTTCGTCGGCAAGCATGCGCGATGCGTCCAGCGTGGCCCTCTCGTCGCCGATGATGATCGGCACGATCGGCGTCTGCGGCTCCGGGATGCCCAGCGACGCCGCGAACGCCTTCGCTTTCGCGAGCGGCCGTTCGACCAGCGCCGGATCGGTGGCGATGATCTCGAGCGACGCGATGGTCGCCGCGACCGTCGCCGGGGGTTGGCCCGTCGTCAGCCCATAGGTACGCGCGCGGTTGCGGATCAGGTCGATCACCGGGGCCGACGCTGCAAGGTAGCCGCCGTAGCTGCCCACCGCCTTGCCTAGCGTGCCCATCTTCAGGGGTACGCGCGCGTCGCGCCCGGTCGCGAAGGTCGCGCCGCGCCCTTGCCCCACCACACCGATGCCGTGCGCGTCGTCGGACATCACCCATGTGTCGAAACGATCGCCAAGCGCGACCAGCGCCTCGAGCGGCGCGATGTCGCCGTCCTGCGAGAACACGCCATCGGTCAACAGGATCGCTTTGCCATGTGCGCGCCGGTGCTCGTCCAGCAGCGCCTCGACGTGGGCGAGGTCGTTATGCCGGAACGCGACGGTCCGGCCGCGCGACAACTGCGCGCCCGCCCACAGGCAGCCGTGCGCAAGTTCGTCGATGAGGATCAGGTCCTCCTTGCCGACGAGGGCCGGAACGATGCCCGAGTTGGCGAGGTAGCCCGAGCCGAACACGCAGGCGGCCTCCGTGCCCATCAGGCCGGCGAGCCGCGCTTCGAGATCGGCGAACAACGGGTGATTGCCCGTCACGAGCCGCGACGCGCCGGCACCGGCCCCATAGCGGCGAATCGCGGCGATCGCCGCTTCCTTCACCGCCGGATGCTGGGTGAGATTGAGGTAGTCGTTGCACGAGAACGAAAGCAACCGGCGTCCGTCCCGGCGGATCCAGATCCCTTCACTTCGATCCGTTTCCGTGAGGACGCGACGCAAGTTCGCTGCGCTCAGTTCCGCGAGCTTTTGCTCTGCAAATGAATCAAGCGAATGAGTCACTGGGCCCCTCTCTTCCCGAAATTCGGTTCAATGGACATGTGCGCCGCGGTGCCCGTGCATCCGGCCATAGGTGACGCCGTGCACGCCCCGGCGCCTCGCTGCCACGGAAAAACACGGGATATTTCGATGAACACGGATACGAATACACATCGGTGCAAAGCCCCTTCCATCTCTTATTCATTTGCAACTGGCGCATCGACCCCGCAAGTCAACTCATACAGAGGTGCCTTGTTTGCTTTGCGCCGGCAACTTTCGCGCAATAAAAAAATTTCGGATTCGATCGTTTTACGACGCATCCTGACAAAAGCGTTTTTGCAACAAAAACAAGATACCGGCAAGACGTCAGGCACTCGCCAGCGCTCCGTGGAATCGGGCTTGTCGATGATGTCAGTGTCACATCACCCGGCAATTTTGCTTTTGATATCTCTCAGATTATTGATTTTTGAATAATTTTTATGAGTGAACCGGTACCAGCAAGCCACAAACTGCGTTGCCCGGCCACCGGCCTCTGCACTGTTTAGCGAATTGAAAAACGGGAAATGCACACCAGAACGGCGCGCACCAAAACGCCGACCGATAGACTCCGGGAGTTCTTCAACGGAACATTGCAATAATGAAGCGACCCTCTGGCGATATTTTAAATCTTCTTGAACTGCAAACTCATCGAGACGACAAGGTAGTACACAGCGTTTTCAAAGTCAATCTCATTAACAATCTTCATGTCGCGCGCACGAGCGCGAACATTAAACTCAATATTTAGGGGATTTGATTTGATTTTGTTTTCAATCCTGCATGGCGAAATTACAATTCGACAAGCCCTGCGATAAATAACAGGCAATTGACTTGAAATTCGATTCAAACAGCGTGATTGACACCGTCAAACGATGTTCTCCGATACGGTCGCCGGCGCGCGGGCCAGTCAACCTGTACTCCCTCGTCGATACCTGCAAAGCGAACGATGTCGAGCCGCACCGCTACCTCGTCCGGCTGTTCGCAACGTTGCCGCTTGCCACGACCGTCGACGGCTACGCTGCACTCATGCGTTGGGTGATGCCCGCCGGCCCCGAACTCCGCGGGGCGGCGTTAAAAGAAGCCTACTTCCAGACAAGGACGTCGCAAACGGATCGCATACCTAAATATCCATGCTCTACAAAAACAAACATCCTCAAGCATCCGGATCCGGAATCCGCGCCGACTGAATCACGACCAGCGTGTCCCCCGCCTCGATCCGGCATGGCGGATCTTCATAAAACGACTGGATCTTCCCGCAGCGATCGAGCCCGACCACGATCGCGCCCGGCACGACATTCGTCATGCAGCCGATCTCGTGCGGCAGCGCCTCGCGCTCGATCAGCGTCGCGCGCCCGCGGGTCGACAGCATGTCGTTCACGAACGGCACGATATAGCGGCTATGCACCGCATCCGCGAGCAGCAACGCGCCGATCTTCGTCGACGACACGATCACGTCCGCACCGGCCTGCCGCAGTTGCCGCTGGTACAGGTTCTCCTGGATCCGCACGACGATCTTCGTGTCGGGCGCGATGCTGCGCACCGACAGCGTCAGCAGGATCGCGGTCGGATCGTCGGTCACCGAGATGATCACGGCCTTCGCCGCGCGCACCTGGGCCTGCTGGAGCAGATCCTCGTGCGCGGGATCGCCGAGCAGCCCCGTCACGCCGAGCGACGTCGCGGCCTCGAGCGCCTGCTGCTGCGCATCGATCACGATGATCGTCGCGGCATCGACGCCGCTCTCGAGCAGCTCGCGCACGGCGATCGACCCCGACAGGCCGTAACCGCACACGACGATGTGATCGGACAATTGCTTTTGCAGGCGTTTCATGCGGAATTCCTCGATGACGCGCTGGATCACGAACTGATACGCCGTGCCCAGGAAAATGAACCAGATGACGATGCGGATCGGCACGATGAAGAACGCATCGATCAGGCGGGCGCGCGCGGTGACGGGCACGATGTCGCCGTAGCCGACCGTCGCGACCGTGACCATCGTGAAGTACACGAGATCGGCGACGGTCATCGGCGTGCTCTTGGTCGAATCGCGCAGGCCGTCGCGATCGAGATACAGCACGAGGAACGCGAGCATGCACAACAGCGCGACCGCACCGACACGAAACAGCAGCGTGCGCCGCGGCGACGTCGCGGGACGCGTGAACAGCATGCGCGCACGCGGCGCCTGCCACGGGTTGCGGGCGCGACGCAGGCGTGAGCGCAACGAACGGCGCTGGGCGGAAGGCGAGGCCAACGGGGAATCTCCTGAAGGATGCGGGCTCGATTCTACGACGGGAAGGCGGCGATCCGGCCCGACGCCATCGCATCGATTCGTCCGCTACAGCATGCTGCGCGGCCGCACCATCGTCCCGTCGACGAAACGCTGCGCACGAAACGCCGACAGGTCGAGCGACGGCGCACCGGTGTCGATCCATTCGGCGAGCAGCCGGCCGACGATCGGCCCCATCGCGAAACCGTGACCGCAGAACCCCGTCGCGATCGCGAGCCCCGACGGCGCGCCCGGCGCATCGATCACCGGAATGCCGTCGGGCAGCACGTCGATCAGGCCGGCCCATGCCTCGACGATCTGCGCGTCCTTCAGCGCGGGGAAGATCGCCTTGAGCTTCGCGAGCGCGCGCGGCGCATGCGCGCGATTCGGCTGCGGCTGCGGATCGCGCGGCTCGATCGGCCCGGCCGCGCCGTTGATGCGCGCAAGCACATCGCGCCACGCGGCCGAATTCACGTGCAGCCGGAATTTGTCGCGCTGCGACCAGAACTCCGGCCAGAACAGGCTCAACCCGCGCAGGTGGCCGAGCGTCAGGTCGACGTCGACCTGCATGTCGTCGGCGAGATTGATCGCGCCGTTCTTGCGCTGCCGGATGCCGAGGCCGTGCCCCCACACCGTCGACGCCGATACCGGCGGCACCACGTTGGTGCGCATGCAGGTGCCGCGCACGGCCTGCTGCGGCAGCCGGATGCCGACGCCGTCGAGCAGCCTGAAACTGGTCGCGCCGGCCGCGCAGATCACGCGCCGCGTGCGGATCGTGCCGCGCTCGGTCGCGACGCCGACGACCGCGCCGCCGGCCGTCTCGATCGCCGTCACGCCGCAGCCTTCGAAGAAGCGCGCACCTGCCTCGGTTGCACGCGCGGCGAACGCCGCGGCCACGCGGCGCGGCTCGGCCTGCCCGTCGGTCGCGGTATACAGCCCGCCGAGCGTGCGCGCCTGCGGCGAAAGGCCGCTGACGCGCTCGTCGATCTGCGCGCGCGTCAGCGTGCGCGTATCGAGACCGTGCTCGCGCGCGACGGAGAGCCACGCGTTGAACGACGCCCAGTCCGTTTCGTTGTCCGCAATATAGAGACAGCCGCCCTGCCGCCATTCGAGATCGAAACCGAGGGTTTCCTCTAACCCCTCCCAGATCCGCATGCCGGCCATCATCAGCGGCACTTCGGCGGCTTCGCGCCCCTGCTGCCGCACGAAGCCCCACGCGCGTGTCGACTGCTGCCCGGCGATGCGCGACTTGTCGAGCACGACGGCCTTCAGGCCGCGCAGGCCCAGGTAGTACGCGGCCGCGCAGCCCATGATGCCGGCGCCGGCGATCACGACGTCGGCTTCGGCCGGAAGCGCCGTTTCGGCGCGCGTCAATGCATCGTGCAGCGGATAGATTGTCGTCATTGCTTCCTGTCGGGCGTCAATACATTCGAGATACGGCCGCTCGCGGTAACGTCGTGACACACCTTTCACACAAACGCACCTTTCGCGACACGGAATGACGACCATTTTGCGGTAAAGTTATCTTTTCCGCGCGTGGCCGGTCGGCTCGCCATTGGACGTCATGAAGACTGTCCGTCGAGACTGCCGCAAGGCGTCGTTCTGAACGTCACGATCCGTTCCCGTAGCATGACCACTGAAGCAATCACCACGGATTCCCTCGCGGTCGCCGAGCGCGTGCGCGAGCTGATGACCCGCAACGGCATCGGCAAGCGCCAGCAGACCACCGAGCTGTGCCGCATCCTCGACCTGAGTTTCTCGCAAGGCCATCGCAAACTGCGCGGCAGCAGCCCCTGGACGCTCGCGCAGATCAAGAAAGTCGCCGAAGCGTACGGCGAACCCGCCGCCCAGCTGTTCGGCGCGCAAACGCTCGACCCCGGCATGGTCGGCGCCTGTTCGCAGGAAGCCGTACTTTACGCGGGCGTCGCCGAGATTCCGTGCACCGCATGGATCGGCGCGCCGCTCGAAGCCGGCGCGCGCCCCGAGTTCGTCGCGTACGAACAGAACGGCCGCTGGCGCGTGCTGCGCCACACGGGCGTGCTGTACCAGAACGCGTACGACGTGCACAAGATCGAAATCTATCCGCGCCGCGCGGAGAGCGACAAGCTCGTCGTCGCCGTGATCGATCCCGATCGCGTCAGCGCGACCGAGCTGTGCCGCTATCTCGAACGGCAGGGTTTCGCGACGGCCGCGTTCGACGGCCTCGCGCCGTTCGTCGACGCGCTGCAGGGCCAGGCTTTCGATGCGGTGCTGACCGAATGGCTGTTCGACGACAGCACGGCCGCGACCGCGATCAAGGCGGTGCGTACGTCCGACAACCCGGGCGCGCCGATTTTCGTGCTGACGGGCGACCTGCTCACCGGCCGCGCGAGCGAAGTCGACATCAGCGAAGTGATCCGCACGTTCGACGTCGTCTGCTACGAAAAACCCGCGCGCATGGCGATCCTCAGCGCCGATCTCGCGAAACGGCTCGCGCGCGGGTAGCTTCCGCCCGCCTCCGCCCCTCTCCCGGACGGCCAGCGTCCGTGCGGCCGTGAACAGGTTCCTCAGTACAATAGCCGCACCTGTTCACGCCTACGCCGCCCGACTCCATGGCCCGCCTCATTCCCGACGACTGGAAAAGCCTCGCCGCGACCGGCGCGGCCGAACGCGAGCGCGAAACGCTCGCCGCGCTCGAACACGCGCTGCCCGACACCTACACCGTGTATCACGGCGTGCACTGGACGCGCGCCGACCAGGCCTTCTCGGTGTTCGGCGAGGCCGCGTTCGTCGTCGTGAGCCCGGCCGGCCGCGTGCTGCTGATCGAGCAGAAGGCCGGCTTCCTGCGCGAAACGCCGAAGGGGCTCGTGAAGGTCTACCTGCAGACCGAGCGCAACGTCGCGATCCAGCTCGCGCGCACGCAGGAAACGCTGCACCGGCGCCTGACGGCCGCGCTCGGCGCGGGCGTCTACGGCGTCGAGGCGCTGCTGTACTGCCCCGACTATTCGATCCGGCAGGCATCGATCGCCGGCGTCGCGGCCGACCGCATCGTCGACGCGTCGCGCAAGGCGCAGCTCGCGCAGGTGATCCTGCAGATCCTGCCCGAGGACGACGAACGTCTCCCGAACGCGCCGAAGCTCCACCATTTCCTCGCGGACGAGCTCGCGCTCACGCCCGACACGAGCGCGCTCGTCGGGCAGGCCGGCACGCTCGTCACGCGGCTGTCGGGCGGCCTCGCCGCGTGGGCGCGCCAGCTCGAATTCGCGCCGTTCCGGCTGCGCGTCACCGGCACGGCCGGCTCGGGCAAGACGCAGCTCGCGGTGCAGGCGATGCGCGATGCGGTCGCGGCCGGCAAGCGCGTGCTCTACGTGTGCTTCAACCGGCCGCTCGCCGACTACATCGCGCGCATCGCGCCGCCCGGCGCGAAGATCGCGAACTACCACCAGCTGTGCGACTGGGTCGCGCGCGACGGCGGCTATACGCCCGACTTCCAGGTGCCCGGCGAATTCGAGCGGCTCGAGGCGCGCTTCGCACAGGCGCCGATCGCCGAACGCTGGCGTTTCGACGTGCTGGTCGTCGACGAGGGGCAGGATTTCCATGCGCCGTGGGCGGCCGCACTGGAGCGTTTGCTGGCGCCGGACGGCGCGTGGTGGTGGCTCGAAGATCCGCTGCAGAACCTGTACATGCGCGAGCCCGTCGCGCTGCCCGGCTGGGTGACGCTAAAGGCGCTGACGAACTACCGCAGCCCGCGCGACCTGCTCGACTTCGTGCGCGACGTCGTCGGGCGCGTCGAGCCGCTTGCGACCGAGCTGCGCTCGGGCAGCCCGTTCGACGGGTCCGATCCGTCGGTGTCGGCATACGGGGAAGTAGGCATGTCGGGCGACGCATTGGCGCAAGCCTGCATCGACGCGACCAAGCGCGCGATCACGCACGCGCTGTCGCTCGGCTTCCGCAAGCAGGACATCGCGGTGCTGTCGTATCGCGGCCGCGATGGCTCGGTGCTCGCGCCGCTCGACCAGCTCGGCCCGCACCGGGTCAAGAGCTTCACCGGCAAGTACGACCTGTTCGGCAACCCCGAATATCGCGAGGGCGATGTGCTGCTCGATTCGATCTACCGCTTCAAGGGCCAGTCGGCGCCGTGCGTGATCCTCACCGAAGTCGACTTCGACACGCTCGACGCGCGTGCTGCGCGCAAGCTGTTCGTCGGCGCGACGCGCGCGACGATGAAGCTGCTGATCGTCGCGTCGTCGCGGGCGGCTGGGCAGCTCGCGGCGGGTTGACGCAACGGGCGGGCAGCCGGCAGGCGAGTGCCCGCCGCGTCTCCGCCCGTTATCCATCAAGCCACCCGGAACGCCCCCACCGCACGACGCAACCCGTCAGCCTGCTCCTCCAGCGACGCCGCCGCAGCCGCGGCCTGCTCGACGAGCGCCGCATTCTGCTGCGACACCTGGTCCATCTGCGACACCGCGCGGTTCACCTGCTCGATCCCGTCGCGCTGCTCGTTCGACGCGGCCGCGATCTCGGTCATGATCCCCGTCACGCGCCCGATCGCCTGCTGGATGTCCTGCATCGTCGCGCCGGCCACGCCGACGAGCCGCGAGCCGTTCGCGACGCGCTCGACCGATTCGCCGATCAGCGTGCGGATCTCCTTCGCGGCGGACGCCGAGCGTTGCGCGAGCGTGCGTACCTCGCCCGCGACCACCGCGAAGCCGCGGCCCTGCTCGCCCGCACGCGCGGCTTCGACCGCCGCATTCAGCGCGAGGATGTTGGTCTGGAACGCGATCCCCTCGATCGTGCCGATGATGTCGGCGACCTTCTGCGAGCTCTGGTCGATCTCGTTCATCGTGCCGATCACCTCGCCGACCACCGTCGCGCCGCGCGTCGCGATCTCGCTCGCGCTGTCCGCGCACGCCTGCGCCTCGAGCGCATGGTCGGCGTTCTGCTTCACGGTCGCGGTCAGTTGCTCCATGCTCGCGGCCGTCTCCTGCAGCGCGGACGCCTGTTCCTCGGTGCGCTGCGAAAGATCGGTGTTGCCGGCCGCGATCTGGTGCGTCGCCGTCGAGATCGCTTCCGAACCCTGGCTGACCTGGCGCACCGTGTCCGCGAGGCTGCGCTGCATGCCCGTCACGCCATTGACCAGTTCGGCCATCTCGTCGCGCGACGACCAGAGCACTTCCGACGTCAGGTCGCCGTCCGACAGTCGGCGGAAATGCGACAGCAGCCGGTTCACCGGCTGCGTGATCGCGTAATGCAGGCCGATCGCGCAGCCGAGGCACGCGGCCAGGCCGAACGCGATGCCCGCGATCGCGCCGGCGCGCATCCAGCCGTAATAGGTCTGCGCGGTGTCGTAGACATCCTTGCCGCGCGCCGCCTGGTAAGCATCGAGCGCATCGGTCGCCTGCGTGAGCGCGACCGACAGCGGCGGCGCGACCTGCATCAGCAAGCGGTCGGCCTCGTCGCGCCGGCCGTCGCGGATCGCGTCGATCAGCGGCTTCAGCGCCTGCCCGATCAGCGCCTGGCGCGCGGCGTCGAGACGGCTCGCGAGCGGGCCTTCGTCGCCGTCGTGCGGCATCGCCGCGTAGCCGCGCCACGCGGTGTCGGCCTTCGCGAGATAGTTCTCGGCCTTCTTGACGAGATCGGGCACTTCCGGCGCTTCCGGATGCAGCAGCGCGCGGTCGAGCGTCGTACGCACGATCGTCAGGTTCAGGCTCGCCGCGGACAACGCAGTCTTCGCCGCCAGTTGCTGCGTATAGGCCTCGTCGAGCGCGCGGTTCGAGCTTTGCATGCCGGCGAGGCCGATCAGCCCCGACACGACGAGCAGCGCAGCGACGAGACCGAGCGTGGAGAAAATCCGCGTACGGATCGAGAAACGGGAAAACAGGGCGTTCAGGTTCATGACGGGACGTGAGCGATGAAAAATGCCGCGGCAATCGGTCCGCGGCACTCTGGATTACGGTTTGCCTGCAGAAAACTTGAGTCCGGCCCCGCTTTCTGTCTGATCCCGATCAATTTTTCGCACCGGCAATCTCCTGTTACGGCTGCAACATATCGAGGCTGGGCAGAAATTGACTAGTCAATCACTGGTCGTTATATTTCGACCAATTCCCTGCCATGGCAGATATCTCGATGACAACCGACACCCTCCTTACTCCGCCGGCCGCCGAGACGGCCCGCCGCGACGCGCCGACCGGGCTGATCGTCGCCGCGCTGCTGCTCGTCATGCTGCTGTCCGCGCTCGACCAGACGATCGTGTCGACCGCGCTGCCGACGATCGTCGGCGAGCTCGGCGGGCTCGACCAGTTGTCGTGGGTCGTCACCGCGTACCTGCTGTCGTCCACCGTCGTGCTGCCGCTGTACGGCAAGCTCGGCGACCTGTACGGCCGCAAGATCGTGCTGCAGGCCGCGATCGTGCTGTTCCTCGCGGGCTCGGCGCTGTGCGGCGTTGCGCAGGACATGACGCAGCTGATCGTGCTGCGCGCGCTGCAGGGGCTCGGCGGCGGCGGCCTGATGGTCGTCACGATGGCCGCGATCGGCGATCTGGTCCCGCCCGATCGCCGGGCGCGCTACCAGGGGATGTTCGGCGGCGTGTACGGCCTCGCGACGATCGTCGGCCCGCTGCTCGGCGGCTTCCTGGTCGAGCATCTGTCGTGGCGCTGGATCTTCACGATCAACCTGCCGCTCGGTTTTCTCGCGCTCGCCGTGATCGGCATCGCGTTCCGGCCGCACAGCGCGCACGTGAAGCACCGGATCGACTACATGGGCGCCGCGTTCCTCGCGACGGCCCTCACCTGCGTGATCCTGTTCACCAGCGAAGGCGGCTCGCTGCTGCCGTGGACGTCGCCGCAACTGTGGATGACGCTCGTGCTCGGCCTCGTCGCGATCGGCGGCTTCATCTACGAAGAACGGCTCGCGGCCGAGCCGATCGTCCCGCTCGAACTGTTCCGCCATCGCACGTTCGTGCTGGTCAGCCTGATCGGCTTCGTGGTCGGCACCGCGCTATTCGGCTCGGTCACGTTCATTCCGCTCTACCTGCAGGTCGTGAAGGGCTCGACGCCGTCGCAGGCCGGGATGCAGTTGCTGCCGATGATGGGCGGGATGCTCGCCATGTCGGTCATTAGCGGCCGGCTGATCTCGCGGTTCGGCTCGTACCGGATCTTTCCGATCGCCGGCACGCTGATCGGCGGGACCGCGCTGGCGCTACTGTCGACGCTGTCGCTCGATACGCCGCTGCAGACGATGTACGCGTACATGGCGCTGCTCGGGATCGGCCTCGGGATGGTGATGCCCGTGCTCACGCTCGCGGTGCAGAACACGGTCGAGTTCCGGCACATGGGCGTCGCGACATCGGGCGCGACGCTGTTCCGCTCGATCGGCAGCTCGATCGGCGTCGCGGCGTTCGGCGCGCTGTTCTCGCACGGGCTGCAGGCGCGGATGCTGCGGGCGCTGCCGGCCGGCACGGAGCTGCCGCCCGCGCTCGGCCCCGGTGCCGTGCACCAGTTGCCGGACGCGGTGCGCGACGCGTACCTGCATGCGTTCGCGGGCTCGCTGCATGTCGTGTATCTCGCGGCGGCGACCGTGGTCGCGATTGCGTTCGTGCTCGCGTGGTTCGTCGAGGATGCGCCGCTGCGCAAGCACAACTGATCGGCATGCGAGCTGCGCCGCGGCCGGCACCGGAAGCGCGCCGCGCCGCGGCCTTCAGGCCTTCGACCCGCATCGCGCCCCATCCGCAGCGGCCCGACGTTACGGCACCAGCACGACCGCGCCCGTCGTCGCGCGCGACTCCAGCAGCCGGTGCGCATCGGCCGCCTGTTCGAGCGGCAGCCGCGCGCCGATCTCGACGTGCATTCCGCCCGCCAGCCGTTCGAGCGTCGCGCGCGCGGCTTCGCGATACCCCGCGACGTCGCGCGCGATGAAACCGAGCACGCTCGGCCGCGCGAGCGCGATCGAGCGGGCCGGCCCCAGTTCGTCGAGATCGACCGTCTGCCGCGTGCCGATCGCGGCAACCTGCCCGATGCTCGCGACCATCCCGAACGGACGGATCGCGCCGAGCGTGCGCGTCAGCACGTCGCCGCCGATCCCGTCGATCGCGTAATCGACACCCGCGCCGCCGCCGAACGCGCGCGCGGCCGCGACGAAATCCTCCTCGCGATAATCGACGACCGCGTCGGCGCCATGCGTGCGCACGAGCGCGGCTTTCGCGGCCGACCCGACCGTGCCGATCACCCGCGCGCCGAGCGCGCGCGCCCACTGCGTCGCCAGCAGCCCGACGCCGCCGGCCGCCGCATGCACGAGCACCGAGTCGCCGGCGCCGACCTGCCGGACGCGATGCAACAGCATGTAGACGGTGATCCCTTTCAGCAGCCCGGCGGCGACCGCGTCGTCGCTCAGGCCGTCGGGTATCGGCAGCACGCGCCCGGCCGGCATCGTGCGCAGGCTCGCATAACTGCCGGTCGGCATGCCCGCATACGCGACGCGCTGGCCCGGCACGAGATCCGTCACGCCGGGCCCGACCGCGTCGATCACGCCGGCCGCCTCGACGCCGAGCGCGTCCGGCAGCGCGGGCAATGCGTGCGCCCCCGTCCTGAAATAGATGTCGACGAAATTCACGCCGACGGCGGTCTGGCGAATCCGCACCTCGCCGGCGCCGGGCGGCGCGACGGGCGCATCGACGCGGCGCAGCACACCTGCGTCGCCGTAGCGGTCGATCCCGATCCGGATGGCGGTGGCAGTTTGGGTCATGACGTTCCTCGCAATCGAATGAAGTGACACGATCATCCCATCGTGCATAATCGACCGGAATTCCCGTTTATCGCCCAACTACTGTGCAAAATTCGACCGATCCTGGTTCCGTACCCGCGTCCGCGCCGTCAATGAGCTGGGACGACATCCGCACCTTCCTCGCGGTGATGCGCGGCGGCAGCCTGTCGGCCGCCGCACGCGCGCTACAGGTCCAGCATTCGACGGTCGCACGGCGCATCGACGCGCTGGAGTCCGCGCTCGGCATCCGGCTGTTCGACCGCCTGCCGCGCGGCTGGCCGCCGACCGACGAAGGGCTGCACCTCGCCGAGCACGCCGCGCGCGTCGAAACCGATGCCCATGCGTTCGCGCGCGCCGCGCAGGGCGCGGCAGCGCTCGACGGCGTCGTGCGCGTGTCGGCGTCGCCGGTGTTCGCCAGCCATTTCCTCGCGCCACGGCTTGCCCGCGCGCAGCGCGCATGGCCGGCGCTGCGGATCGACCTGATGGGCGAGATGCATGCGGCGAACCTGTATGCGCGCGAAGCCGATCTCGCGGTGCGGCTGTCGCGGCCGAGCGAGCCGGGGCTCGCCGCGCGCCGGCTCGGCACGATGCGCTTCGCGCTGTGCGCGTCGCCGGAATGGGCGGCCGCGCCGCCCGACACCTGGCCGTTCGTCGGCTACGACGACGCGCTCGCGCAAACGCCGCAGCAGCAATGGCTCGAACGCTTCGCGGCCGGGCGCCGTTTCGCGTTCGTCGCGAACGACCTCGCGGCGCTGCACCGCGCGTGCGTCGCCGGCGCGGGGGTCGCACTGTTGCCGCGGTTTCTCGTCGACGATTCGCTCGCCGCAGCCGGTGCGGCACCCTCGTCCGCACCCGCGCCGCTCGTCGAGCTGACTTCCGCGCCGCGCTGCGACATCGAGCGCGAGATCTGGCTCGTCGTCCATCCGGACGTGCGCCGCTCGCCGCGCGTGCAGCGCGTCGCGGACGCGATCGCAGACGCCGTGCGCGCGGCGGACGGGCGGCTCTGACACCGCCGCCCCTTCAGAACCGCCGTTGCGGGCCGACCATGATCCCCGGCTGGCTGCGCCCCGCCGATGCGCCGCTCAGGACTGCCGGACAGGCGACGCCTGACGCTCGCCGGTACTGGCCGGGTGATCGCGATGCGACGCCGAGCGCCGATGATCGATCAGGCCGACCGCGACGGCCGCCGCCAGCGCGGGCAGCCCGATCGCCATGAAGTTCTGTTCCAGCGGCAGATCGATGCCGACCAGCAAACCGATGACGATCGGCGCCAGGATCGCGCCGCTGCGGCCCACGCCCAGCGTCCAGCCGATGCCGGTCGAGCGGATCGCCATCGGATAGAACTGCCCCGCATACGCGCAATTGACGATCTGCGTGCCGATCGTCGACGCGCCCGCGAGGCCGACCAGCACGAACAGCAGCGCGGTCGGCATCTTGTAGCCGAGCAGCGTGATCGACACCGCGGCAAGCAGATACATCGACACGAGCACCCTCTTGATCGGAAAGCGATCGGCCATCCAGCCGCCGCCGATCGCGCCGACCATCGCGCCGGCGTTCAGCACCAGCACGAAGGTCAGCGCGGAGCCGAGGCTGTAGCCGGCGCTCGCCATCAGCCGGGTCAGCCACGAGCTGAGCGCATACACCATGAACAGGCACATGAAGCACGCGATCCAGAACATGACGGTGCTGAATCCGCGGCCGTCGTCGAACAGCTGGCGAACCGGCGCGCTGCCGGCGTTGCCTTCGCGCGGGACGACATAGCAGTCGCCCGGTTGATGCCGGTATGCGGGATCGAGCCGGCGCGCGATGCGCGCGAGCTCGTCGGTCCTGCCGCGCCGGATCAGGAACGGCAGCGATTCCGGCATCCATTTCACGAGCATCGGAACGAGCAGCACCGGCGCACCCGCGGCGACGAACACGGACTGCCATCCGTACGCCTCGATCATCCCCTTGCCCATCACCGCCGCCAGCATGCCGCCGACCGAATAGCCGCTGAACATCAGCGTCACCAACGTGCTGCGCAAGCGGCGCGGCGCGTACTCGGTCATATGGGCGATCACGTTCGGCATCACGCCGCCGATGCCGATGCCCGCCAGGAAGCGGGCTGCGCCGAACAGCGCGGGCGTCGGCGCGAGCCCGGCCGCCGCGGTAAAGACGCTGAACAGCGTCAGGCAGGCCGCGATGGCCCAGCGGCGCCCGATCCGCTCGGCGACGGTCCCGAACACGATGTTGCCGAACATCATGCCGAACAGCGCCGAGCTGACCATGAAGCCGGCCTGCGCCGGATTGACGCCCATCTCCTTCATGATCGCCGGGAGCGCGATGCCGGCCACCGCGAGGTCGTAGCCGTCGAACACGATGATCAGCGCGCACCAGAACAGCACGACGCCGTGCAGCGGACCCAGCCGCGCATCGTCGGAGAGCGCCTGCAGGTTGATTTGACGCATGGAGCTTCGTTCCTTTTTCCAGAGGGGATTCGGGCCCGGCGGTCGCCATCGCATCACACGCGTTCGAAGTAATACGATCGCTCAGCTCATCGATTTAGTAGCTGTACGAAATTTCATCGTGAAATGCGCCGCTTTCCGTCCGGATGCCGGCGCAGTGTAGGAAGCCACAATGATTCTCACTATCCGGAATTTGCACGTGGCTCGCGAACTCAGTCCGCTTTTTTTCTAGTGCCGCGTACCGCGGGCCGCGCGCTATCCGGATTTTTCCCTGGCGGGAGCGGGACTATCCGATTCTTGCGATACTTTCGACAAGTCTGACGAAGATCAATATCATCCTTTCAGGATATCTCGCTCACAAGAGAAACCGATGTGGCACGACGCGCATCCGCGGCCCGCTGGATGCGCTGCACGAAAAGCGCCACACAGGAGACGCCCCCCATGCCCCTCACCCCGAATGCGGAAGTGCTGTCCGCGCTATATCGGAATTGCGTGTTCCGATCCGGCTTGCGCATGGATGCGCACGAGCAGGTCTCGCTGGAGCTGGCCGAGCATGCGCTGCGCTGGAAGCAGGGCGTGCCCGACGCGGCGCTTTTCAAGGGGCAACTGAATCATCTGAGCGTCTACGCGCTGCAGTACGGCGCCGAAGTCGAGGTCGCCCCGCGCCCGTTCGACGGCTTTTCGCTCGTCCACACGTCGCTTGCGGGCGGCGCCGAGATCGAGTGCGACGGGCACGTGATGGGCGTGTCCGAAGGGCGCACCGCCGTGCTGGCGCCGACGTCGCACGTCCGCCTTCGCTGGCGGTCCGGCACCCGGCAACTGATCGTCAAGGTGCCCGATTCGCTGATGCGCGCGGTCTGCGGCCGCCGGCCCGACGACGCGGCGCCCGGCCTCGCGCCGGGATTCCTGTTGCCGACGGCGCTTGCGTCGCAATGGGATCTGATCGCGCAGTCGCTGCTCAACGTGCTCGCCGTCGCCGACGACGGCGGCATCCGGGCCGAATGGCGCGACCATTTCGAACGAAGCCTCGCGCTGTTCCTGCTCGTGCATTGCCCGCCGTCGCCCGCCGCCGTGCATGCCGGCGCGGCGCCGCCAGCGCGCGGCGCGCCGGCGCAAGCCGCGTCGCGTGGCGGCATCCGGCAGATGGATGCGCTGCACGAATTCATCCACGCGCGGCTCTGCGCGCCGATCTCGCTCGAAGATCTCGCCAGGGCGGCCGGCGTCAGCCTGCGGACGCTGAACGTGCTGTGCCGGCGCTACCACGGCGCGACCCCGATGGAACTGCTGCGCAACATCCGGCTGGACGCCGCGCGCGTGCAGTTGCTGACCGACCCGGTGGCCAGCATCACCGATACGGCGCTGACGTTCGGCTTCGGGCACCTCGGCCGCTTTTCCGCGTACTACTTCGCCCGCTTCGACGAGTTGCCGCGCGACACGCAGAAGAAGCGGCCGCCGAACTAAAGGCCGCGTCGCCGGGCACGCGGCCACCGCTTTACGCGTCAGGCGATCGCCCGCATAGTAACGGTTTGCCCGCATCCCCGCCCTGCCGCCCCATCGCCATGCCTGATACGCCAACCGCCTGCATCGTCCGCGATTCGACCGAAGCCGATCTCGCCTCCATTCACGCGATCTATGCGCACCACGTCCGCCACGGCGTCGCGTCGTTCGAGGAAACGCCACCCGACGCCGCCGAGCTGCGCGCGCGCCGCGAAGCGGTGCTGGGCCACGGGCTGCCGTATCTCGTCGCCGAATGCGACGGCCGCGTGGCCGGCTACGCGTACGCGACGCCGTACCGCACGCGCAGCGCATACCGCTTCACGATCGAGGATTCGATCTACATCGACGATGCGCAGCGCGGGCGCGGGATCGGCCGCGCACTGCTCGCGGCGCTGATCTCGCGCTGCGAGGCCGGCCTGTGGCGGCAGATGATCGCGGTGATCGCCGACGGCGGCACCGGCGGCTCGACGTCGCTGCATCGCGCGTTCGGCTTCGAGCCGGCCGGCACGCTGAAGGCGGTCGGCTTCAAGCACGGCCGCTGGATCGACACGGCGCTGCTGCAGCGCCCGCTCGGGGACGGCGCACGCACGCTTCCCGCCTCGCCCGAGCCTGCCGCGTCGCGCTAGAATGGCCGCATGTCAAAACAGACTCATTCCCCCCCCGACGAGGCCGCGGCGGATTCCCGCAACGAGTACACGGTCGACGAACTGGCGCGCGTGTCCGACACGACCGTGCGCAACGTCCGCGCATACCAGGATCGCGGTTTGCTCGCGCCGCCCGAGAAGCGCGGGCGCGTCGGCATCTACGACGACACGCACGTCGCGCGCCTGAAGCTGATCAACCACCTGCTCGCGCGCGGCTACACGCTGTCGAACATCCAGGATCTGATCAAGGCGATCGACGAAGGCCACGACCTGCGCTCGATCCTCGGCCTCGAAAACGCGATCGGCGGGCGCTGGTCGCATGAACTGCCGAAAACCTATTCGCTCGCCGCGCTCGCGCAGATGTTCGGCCCGCAGGCGACCACGCAGCTTTCGCGCGTGACCGAGCTCGGGCTGCTCGAACGGCACGGCCTGTCGTTCGTCGCAAAGAGCCCCGCGCTGCTCGAAGCGGCGGCCGCGATGACGAAGGAAGGCATCCCGCCGCGCGAGCTGCTCGACGTGATCAGCCTCGCGCGGCCGCATTTCGACGCGATCGCGCGGCTGCTCGTCGATCTCGTCGTGAAGCGGCTCGACCGCTACGACGCCGACACGCTTCCGCCGGCCACCGACGTGCCCGAACTGGTCGACGCGATCTGGCGCCTGCGCCCGCTCGCGGCCGTGTTCGTCGAAGGCGAGACGAACCGCGCGCTCGAAGCCGCGGCGGGCGCATATCTCGGCGGCCGCGTCGCGACGATCCTCGACAAGAAGCTCAGCGACGAAGCGGCGCGCCAGTCCGGCACGCCCGATACGCAAGGCGACGACGACAAAGCATAGGGCCGCCGCCGTCATATTCTTATCGGCAATGCTTCGTTTGCGAGCGCAACCGCCCATGCGACGATTCTTCCAACCGAGCGGCACCGGCCGCTCTCCCGAAGACGTTTCGCATGGAGTCCGTTCGATGATTCGTTTCACCCGCTGGATCACCCGCACCGCCGCCGTCACGCTCGTCGCGCTGTCCGCCGCGTCGGCCTTCGCGCAGGGCGGCGCCGACAAGGTCGTGCGCATCGGCTATCAAAAGGCCGGCCTGCTGTCGATCATCAAGGCGCAGGGCTCGCTCGAAGCGCGGCTCAAGCCGCTCGGCTACAACGTGCAGTGGTTCGAATTCCCGGCCGGCCCGCAACTGCTCGAAGCGCTGAACGCGAACAGCATCGACTTCGGCTATACGGGCGCGCCGCCGCCCGTGTTCGCGCAGGCTGCCGGCGTGCGCTTCGTGTACGTCGGCGCGGAACCGCCGTCGCCGCACAACGAAGCCGTGTTCGTGAAGGCCGATTCGCCGATCCGCTCGCTCGCCGAGCTGCGCGGCAAGAAGGTCGCGCTGCAAAAAGGTTCGAGCGCGAACTACCTGCTGCTGGAAGCGCTGAAGAAGGCCGGCGTGCGCTACGACGAGATCCACCCCGTGTACCTGCCGCCCGCCGACGCGCGCGCCGCGTTCGAAAGCGGCAATGTCGATGCGTGGGCCGTCTGGGATCCGTATTACGCGGCCGCACAGAATTCGCTGAAGATCCGCACGCTGTCCGACTACACGGGCCTCACGCCGGCGAACAACTTCTACGAGGCGACGCGCGATTTCGCGGAGCAGCATGCCGACGTGGTCGGCGCGATCCTGAAGCAGGCGCGCGAGACGGGCCTGTGGGTCAACGGGCATCCGGCCGAGACCGCCGCGCTGATCGCGCCGAAGGTCGGGTTGCCGCTGCCGCTCGTCGAGACGTGGATCAAGCGCGTGCCGTTTGGGGCGGTGCCGGTCGACGGGAAGATCGTTGCGGTTCAGCAGGGTGTCGCGGACGCGTTCTACGCGGCGAAGCTGATTCCGCAGAAGCTGAGCGTCGCCGACAACGCGTGGAGCGACAAACGCGTGGCAACCGCGCTCGCGGCGAAGTAACGCGCAGCGCGCGCAGTCGAAAAAGGCCGACGGGCACCCTGCCCGTCGGCCTTTTTTGTTCTTCTCGAATTTTCGGGGAACGTGGAGCGAACTGTCGGTGTTCGGCCGGTTGCAGCCGCTCGCTATCCGCCGAAGACGATCTACGGATAGCGACGTCGAGAGACTACCATCCGGAAACGGCGCAGCCCTAAGCCTTGAGATCTGTTGCCGCGAAATCCGGATCTTCTCTTGGCCGAAGGATTTTTTCAACGAGCCGGGCCGACATATGACGGCTCAGTAGTCTCTGCAAGTTCGCCAGCAGTCGATTTCGCGCCCCCACAACCCGGTAGCTCAGATTGCGATCGAGCGCCCACAACGCATCCCGCACCACGTTCGCGACCGGCATCGGCACGCCGACAGCAGCCTCCTTCGCGCCGACAACGTCGAAAAAGGCCGTTTGCGTCGCGCCAGGACATAGCGCGACGACCCGGATGCCCCGATGCCGGTTCTCAGCCCAAACAGCTTCCGAAAATGACAGGAGAAAGGCCTTCGTCGCGCCGTAGACGGCCATATACGGATCGGGCTGGAATGCCGCGGTTGACGCGACGTTGATGACTGCGCCACCGGATCGCGCTTGCATCCCCGGCAGCAGAAGATGAGTCAGCTCGAGCGCGGCGATGCAGTTCACCAGAACTTCATCGCGCTGGCGCGTCAACGGAATCGTTTCAAAGCGCCCGTATGCTGCGAAGCCCGCATTGTTGATCAGCACATCGACGAACGTGCCGGTCTCCTTCAGATGACGATCGATCGTGTCGACGGCGTCGGCCGCACTCAGGTCGACCGTCAGAAAATCGGCGTCGCACGCATAGTCGCGCCGCAGTTCTGCGGCCAGATCGCGCAGCTTGTCGTGAGAGCGTGCGACCAGCAGGAGTCTTGCACCGCGTTCGGCCAATGCATAGGCAAACGCGCGCCCGATACCCGACGATGCACCGGTGACGAGTGCTGTTTTTCCGCCAAAATCGAAAGATTTACTCATAGCTTGCTGATGGAGTGGAACGGGAGTTTGCACTCTAAACCGTTGACTATAGGCAACGGTCAAGCGTAAATGACGCTCCACGACATTGATTGGAGGCAGCATGCGCATCGGCGAGCTATGCAAGCGGGCGGGTGTATCGCGCGACACCGTCCGTTACTACGAGCGCATGGGTCTGCTGGACAAAGCAACACAACCTAACGCGACGAACACTTACAAGCGCTATTCAGAACTTTCGTTACAGCGGATAAGGCTGATCGTCCACGCGAAGGCGTTGGGCTTCACGCTGGCGGAAATTCGCGACGTTGTCCATGTATGGGAAAGTCCGACGTTCGGCGTTGACCAAAAGGTCGCGTGCCTGCAAGCAAAACTCGCCGAACTCGACGCAAAGAGTCTCGCGTTGATCACGCTGCGAACAGGGTTGCTGAATGCGTTGGCCAAAGTTGGCGGCGATTGTGTCGAAGAAGAAATAGCGTGATGAGTCGCGTCCGTGCAAGTGACATGCTGCATCGACCGGTTGAATCCGCAGTCGGAAAGCGCGGGCCTGTCAGCAATTTCGTGTTCGAGGCATATGATGTTCCCAAGGAGAACGTATGCCACGCAAACCGAAAACACCGCCGGCAACGCTGCCGGCGATTCCCACCGAGCTGCTTGAACAGTTCGGCAATGGTCCGATGACGGCCGAGGCCATCAACGCCGCGACGATGGCGCTCAAGAAGGCGCTGATCGAGCAGGCGCTGGGTGGCGAGATGAATCATCATCTCGGCTATCCGCCCGGTGCTGCCAAGCCAGCCAATACGGGGGAACCAGCGCAATGGTAAAGGCGCCAAGACGACCCTGACCGAAGATGGACCGATACGCATCGAGGTCCCGCGTGACCGCAATGGCAGCTTCGAACCGTTGCTGATTCCCAAGCACGGACGACGCTTCACCGGTTTCGGCGACAAGATCGTTGCCATGTATGCCCGGGGGATGACGGTATGCGAGATTCAAGGCTTTCTGCTTGAGCAATACGGCACCGAGGTCTCGCCCGACTTCATCAGCTCCGTGACCGACGAGGTGATGGCCGAGGTCACTGCCTGGCAGGCCCGGCCGCTCGAGCCGATGTATCCAGTCGTATTCTTCGATGCGTTGCGGGTCAAGATCCGCGAAGACGCTGTGGTTCGCAACAAGGCGGTTTATCTGGCGCTGGGCGTGCTGCCCGATGGTTCGCGCGACATCCTCGGCCTGTGGATTGAAAACACCGAGGGTGCCAAGTTCTGGATGAAGGTGTTCAACGACCTGAAGACGCGTGGCATCCACGATGTCCTGATCGCCGTAACCGACGGCCTCAAAGGCATGCCCGAGGCGCTGGCTGCGGTGTTCCCGGTGACCACGCTGCAAACCTGCGTCGTCCATCTGATCCGCAACAGCCTCGATTACGCGAGCTGGAAGGATCGCAAGGGATTGGCCGCCGCGATCAAGCCGATCTATACGGCACCCAGCTCGGAGGCGGCTCAGGCCGAACTTGAGGCGTTTGCCGAAGGGCCCTGGGGCCAGAGATTCCCGCCCGTCAGCACAGCCTGGCGCAATGCCTGGGACCGCGTGATTCCGTTCTTTGCGTTTCCGCCTGAGATACGCAAGGTTATATACACTACGAACGCCATCGAGAATATCAACTCGCAACTGCGCAAGATCATCAAGACGCGGGGACACTTCGCGACAGATGACGCAGCGACGAAACTCATCTGGCTGGCACTGCGCAATATCACCGCTGATTGGGGACGCGCAGCCAAGGACTGGAAGGCGGCCATGAACCAATTCGCGATCCTCTACGCCGATCGTTTCGTTCGTCCGTCCGTGTGATTCTCAACCCGCCTTGAACACGGAAATTCTGATACCCCACTTTTTTCTACTGCTATGCCGGCAAAAGACCAGCAACACGATAGCTTTCAATTAGCCCGTCATAGACAGAGATATCCGCGCGACTTCTGGCGATGAGTTGCGCGCCAGCGACGGCTGCGAAGATAGCGCGAGCACGCCCCTCGCTGTCCTCGGCGCTGGCCGTGGCCGACAGCACTTTGCTCAACCACGCAATATTCACATCTGCAAAGGTTTGGACTTCTTTCGTTACCGCTTCGGGCAAGTCATCAGATTCGGCGGCCATGAAACTGCAGAGGCAGATACGATTACCGTTCTCCAGCGCCTTGCGAAACGTCTCTGGATAGCGGCGCAGACAGTCGATCGGATCCGAGGATTCAGTCCACAGTGCGTCCAGAGTGGCCGCCGAGTCCTCCCAGTAGCGCCTTGCTACCGCCGCGCCAAGATCGGCCTTCGTGGGAAAGTGATGGTGAATGCTGGCTGCCTTGATACCGACCGCTAACGCGAGATCACGAAAATTCAGACCGTCGTAGCCATGCGACTGCGCAGCCAGCTTGGCTGCCGCGAGGATGTTTTCCCTTGAATTCGAACTGGCTTCGTTCCTCACTGCTTGCCTCGCTTAAGAAAAATACGTGTTGACCAAGCACATTATAGCGTCTAACGTAAACCTACCAAGTGGCAGGTAGGGTCGCATCAAACGGTTCGGCCCTATCTAATTTCAAACGCTTCACCCCTCCTGATAGGCGAACCATGGCTTCCGACACCCGCGAATTCGACGTAAGCAAACTGGCTACGATGACGATTTACGATTTCCCCACGGGCCCTTATCCGACACGAGTCCGTATCGCTCTGGCCGAGAAGAGCCTGCAATCGCGCGTCCAGTACGTCTTGGTCGATCTCTACAAGGGCGAGCACAAAAGGCCTGGGTTCATCGCCAACAAGAACTACTCCGGCACGCTACCGGTGCTTGAACTGGATGACGGAACCTGTATTGCCGAGTGCACCGCCATTACCGAATACCTCGACACGCTCGATGGCGTACCCACGCTTACCGGTAGCACGCCGCGCGAAAAGGGTGTGATCCACATGATGAGCAAGCGCGCCGAGCTGGAATTGCTCGACGCCATCAGTGTCTATTTCCACCACGCCACGCCCGGGCTCGGGCCCGAAGTCGAGCTCTATCAGAACTCCGAATGGGGATTTCGTCAGCGTGACAAAGCCCTGAGGGGCATGCAGTACTTCAATGACGTCCTGAAAAAGCAGCCATTTGTCGGCGGGGATGCGTTCTCGATGGCCGACATCACCGTCATCGGCGGCCTGGTCTTCGCGTCGATCGTGAAGCTGCCCGTTCCCACCGAGTGTGAAGCCCTTCTCGCCTGGTACAAGAGAATGCGGGAACGCCCGAGTGTCAAGAACCAGCCGGCATTTGCCTGAAATTGCAGCTGTGGCCGGACTTCATTGACGAGCGACCAATCTTGGATTGCAGACCCAAGCGAACGCAGTCGAGAGAATGAGCTGACATATTCCCGCTTAAGCCGAAGCCAAACTGATTGTGGCGGTCCGGCAATGGACAAGGCTAAGACATTCATCCGGCGGCTGAGCGTCTGCAAACGGACATGCGCGAAAGATCGACGCTCTTCGTAGGATGATCGGGGCCAATTTCGTCCGACCGGGAACATTGGACCGGATCACCCCTCGGAGGCAGCCCACCTTTGAACACTAACCTCTGCCAGCGCCTCGAATACAGCGGGTGTGCGTTCCAGGCGGGCGATCGTCCGCGCGCCTTCGAGGGCGGCTACCAATGCGGCTGCGGTAGAGGACGCGCGCGTGGGAGCGAAACCGCACCCCCTAAAATGCTCCGCGATAATCTCGGTCGACTCAACAAACCCGCGTGCTATCCGTTTGGTCAGCTCGGCGTCGAGCGCGGGCAGCTCATTCGCCAGATTTTGCATCAGACATCCATACTGGAAATCAGAGGCGACCATTTCAGCCGCGAATGTCCTGAAAATCTGATGAACAAAATTCAGAGCATCACCCGTCGTATTCGCCGAGATGTCCCGTAGTACAGCAATTCGATTCGCAATGTAATTATCGATTGCTTCTTCTGCGAGTTGTGCCTTGCCGCGTGGAAAGTGAAAGTAGAACGATCCTTTAGGCGCACCGCTTTCTTCAAGGATCTGGGTCAATCCCGTCGCAGTGTAGCCCTGGATGCGAAACAGTCGTTGAGCCGTGGCAATCGCGCGAGCGCGGGCGTCAGTCTTACGTGGCATGCCGAGAACATAGCACGTTTCGCTTGATGATTCTATGGCGATTGGCATAGTATGGTGATCACCATATCCGGAGCCCGGCGATGCCCCTCGACCCAATCGCAAGTCAAGAAGGTTCGTTCAGTGATCCGCAGCCTCCCCAGATCGCGGCACGAATAGCTGAAACTCAACGTGAAACGCGCGGGTTTTCTCGCTCATCCCATGCAGAGCGTCTTCGTGTCGGGGCTGCTCGTCCTCGATTGCCCGGCCGCCGGGCGAATCGTTCGTCGCGTGCGTTTTCGCTGAAGCTGAAGACAGCGCTTGCACGCGGACGGGGTGTTCCATCATGAGTCGCCCACATCGCTTCAGGCCAACGGCGTCCCGACGAGCCTTCCTGGCGATGGGCGCGGTCAGCCTGTTTGCCCCTTTGATTCGACCCGCCCGCGCAACCCCCATAGGAGGAGTTGACTTGTCCGCATCAACATATGGCGGTGGAACGCTTCCGAAGACGGTCCGCTCGCGCATGATCCACGGGGTCAACGGCCTCGATGTCCATATTCTCGAGGCCGGTTACGAGCCCCCCGGCCGGCCGCTTGCATTGCTTCTGCACGGTTTTCCCGATTTGGCTTACGGCTGGCGACACCTGATCCCGATTCTGGCCGACGCCGGCTACCATGTCGTGGCGCCCGACCAGCGGGGTTTTGGCCGCACCACCGGTTGGATGAACGACTATGACGCCCAGCTGGCGCCTTTCAGCCTTTTGAATATGGCGCGTGACGCCCTCGGATTGGTTTTGGCGTTGGGGTATCGGCGTACGGCAATGCTCGTCGGGCACGACCTCGGCTCGCCCGTCGCGGCCTATTGTGCGCTAGCCCGACCTGACGTCTTTCCCTCGGTAGTGCTGATGAGCGCACCGTTCCCCGGTCCGCCGACGCTTCCGTTCAACATTGCGGAAAGCGAGGTATCGTCGGTTCAACCGAATACCGGCAATCAAAAGCTGGCGGCCGCGCTGGCTGCGCTCGACCCGCCGAGAGAGTATTACCAGCAATACCTGAGCACACGGGAGGCGAACCATGACATGTGGCATCCCCCTCAAGGCTTACACGCGTTTCTTCGTGCATTTTTCTACGTCAAGAGCGCCGACTGGCCGGGAAATAAGCCGCATCCGTTGAAGGCGCTGACCGCCGCAGAACTTGCGCAAATGCCCACCTATTACGTCATGGATCTCGGCAAGACGATGCCCGAGACCGTCGCGCCATTCCAACCCTCCGCCGCCGAGGTCCTGGCCAGCAAATGGCTCACCGAGCCGGAACTTGGGGTGTACACGGAGGAGTATGGCCGCACGGGGTTTCAAGGCGCCCTGCAGGCTTATCGCGTCTTTTCCGATCCTGACCTAAACGCTGAGTTGCGCCTGTTTTCGGGCAAGACGATCGATGTCCCGTCGCTCTTCATTGGCGGCAAGAGCGATTGGGGTACGTATTCGGCGCCGGGCGCGCTCGATCTCATGAGGACGAAGGCGACGACGAGAATGGCGGGCATCGAGATGATCGACGGCGCCGGTCACTGGATCCAACAGGAGCAGCCGGTTCGGCTCAGCGAGCTCCTGCTCGCCTTCACCAAGGAGGTGGTTGGGGCGGATCACACCGGCAGTTAGGTTGGGGAATGGCTATCGTGGCTCTTGAAAATATCGCCCGACTTCCAGACCACCGTCCCAAAAACACGACAAGCGATCCTAAGCGACAGCGGCGGACACGGCATCAAGAAGCCATTTTGCGACGCGCTGACTTGCCTTGCTGCGACTGCTCGCTCGTCGTTGAATCAATGATGTCTGCCCCACGCATTCGAGCGGCGTTCCGTCGAATTTCACCAATTCGCCGGCAGCCAGATGGTCCGCCACCAGCGATTGGCGTGCGAGAGCGACGCCTGCCCCGCGGCGCGCGGCCTCGATCATCAAGCCCGCATCGCTGAACACGATCCGCCTGCGCTCTCGCGGAATATCGCATCCGTTGAACTCATACCATGCGTCCCACGATTGGTGGCGAGATCCGCCGAGACGGCTGCAGTCATCTTCGAGCAACCTCATACCGTCGAACGGGTCCGGGCGCCCGGCACGGCTCGCCCGACTGCCGGGCGCGTGGACCGGGATGAGCACGTCGTCGGTTGCCGTCATCCGCTCTCCCGGGATACCAGCCCTCGGATGCAAGCGGATCGCGAGATCGTATTCGCCTTCGTCGATGGCTACGATCTCGTCGGAAACGTGCAGATCGAGACAGATGTCTTCAAAGGACTGGGAGAGCGATTCGAGTCGGGGAGCGAGCCAGCAGTGCGCAAAGGACGAGACAACCGTCATGCGGACAGTGTCGCGGCGATCCGCAAGCCTGTTGTCCGCGCGCGCCAGCGTTCTCAGCACGCCTTCCGCTGTTGCCAGATAAGCAAGGCCATCGCGGGTCAATTCGAAGCGGCCATGGTCTCGATGGATCAGGCATGTATTGAGGCGGGTTTCGAGAGCCGCCACGCGCTGGCTGACAGCACTCTGTGACACGCCGATTTCGACAGCCGCCTGCTTGAAACTCTTCAGCCGGGCGACAGCCTCAAAGGCGCGAAGCAAGTGGGTCTGGGGCGGATCACGGCGGACAGGCATCATCGGGCCTTATAGCTGATCAGAAAAACGCCATCGACAGGGGCCATCAGGGCCAATAGATTACCCGTGCGGCTATCGAAAGACAAAGGAACGGTGATGAGGAACAACTTCGAGATGTTGGCACGTTGGACCGTCTGGGCGAATGGCCTCCTATACGACGCATGCGCCGGGCTTTCGCCGGACGACTATTTTCTCGAGCGCGCCTGCGCCTTCGGCTCGATCCACAATACGCTCAATCATCTGCTTGCCACCGACCGCATCTGGCTCGGCCGGCTCTCCGGGGAAGGGCATGACATCCCGTCCCTGGACCATGTCGTCTGCCAGGATTTCGAGAGCCTGCGAACCGCAAGACTAACGGAGGATGAGCGGCTTGTCCGCATTGTCGGCACGGTCGCACGCAACGACCTGGAGAAAAACATCGACTACACGAGCATGGATGGAACGCCGCAACGAAAACCTCTTCAACTCGTTCTTTCCCACATTTTCATTCATCACGCCCACCATCGCGGCCAAGTTCATGCGCTCCTCTCGCAGACGCCCGTCGCGCCCCCCGCCCTGGACATCACCTATTTTCCGCTCGGATGACCCATGCTTGCGTGGAAGCGGATTGCCATCGCATGCAATGCAACGACTTATCGACCTCGGAACCTGTTTTCAGGCCGTGAGCCCCCGCAGCGCAGGAACGAGTCGGATAGCGCCGCCGGAAGATGCGCACACTCGATCCCGTTCGCCTGAAAGGAGATCGTCATGGAGAATCCGCACAGAGGTGCTGTCGATGCGCGCGCGGCTCACGCCAGCCAGCACGCGAACAGATCGTGCGTCGTGGGCACCTCGTACTTGAGCAACAAACCCGCGTGATGAAGGTCGACCATCGCCCTACTTCAACGCCCCCGCCACCTTCTTCTGCCGCCATAGACACAGCAGATCGCAAGCGACATGCGCGGCCGCGATCGCCGTAATGTCCGCGTGATCGTAAGCAGGCGCGACCTCGACAACATCCGCACCGACCAGGTTCACCGCCCCGAGCGCACGCACGATCGCCAGCGCCTGCGCGGACGACAGCCCGCCCGCGACCGGCGTGCCCGTGCCGGGCGCGAACGCCGGATCGAGGCAGTCGATGTCGAACGTCAGGTACGCGGGCCGCGCGCCGACGATGTCGACGATCCGCTCGACCGCCGCGCGCGAACCGTGGTCGTGCACCCACGCGGCATCGAGCCGCTCGATCCCGAGAAAATCGTCGTTCCACGTGCGGATGCCGACCTGCACCGACGTCGCGGGATCGATCAGCCCTTCCTTCACGGCCTTGTAGAACATCGTGCCGTGATTGAGGCTGTCCGGATCGTCGTCGGCCCACGTATCGCAGTGCGCGTCGAAATGGATCAGCGACAGCGGCTTGCCGTAGCGCTCCGCGTGCGCGACCAATAGCGGATACGTAATGTAGTGATCGCCGCCGAGCGTCAGCATCTTCGCGCCCGAGCGCAGGATCGTGCGCGCATGCTCGACGATCGCGGGCTTGATCGACAGCGGGTTGTGCGCATCGAACCAGCAGTCGCCGTAGTCGACGGCCGCGAGATCGTCGAACGGATCGAAGCCCCACGGATACGGATTGAGCTCCGCGAGCTGCACGCTCGCCGCACGGATCGCGGCCGGCCCGAGCCGCGCGCCGGAGCGATAGGTGGTCGCGAGGTCGAGCGGCACGCCGGAAATCGCGACGTCGACGCCGTCGAGCGCGCGCGAATAGTTGCGGCGCATGAACGACAGCACGCCCGCATAGGTGTTTTCGATCGAGGAGCCGTACGGCGTCGTGCGACGGATCGCGCCGTCGCCATGGAGAAGTTCGGTCATGGTCGGACCTGTTTTCATGGGGGCCGGCTCGGCCTCGCGTTGCATGGGCGCGCGGGCCGGGCACGGCGTGGATACATCGGGCACGCACCGGCTTGCGCATCCAGTCGCGCGGCCGGGCGGGACAACGACAACGGCTATACCGCGGCGATCATAGCAAGCCGAATTGGAGCCGTTGCCCCGGTTCAGCAGGGGCAACGCGTTGAAAAATCCGGCGGCAACGGCCGCGCATCGTCACCCGGCAGCACCGGATCGCGGCGGCGGCGGGCACACACCTGCACGTGTCATCCCGACCGCGTCCTAGAAGGATTCGCCGGTTTTCGCCCGCCCTTTCTTCCGGATAATGGCCGCAGCCGCGCCGCCGACGACGACGGCGCGCCGTCCACCGCAGACAACAACAAACCGGAGACACCCGCCTTGATCGCCACGCTTCCCGCCACCTATCGCCGGCTCTGGCCGCTCGCCGTCGCCGCCGCGCTGCTGTACGGACTGTCGCTCGCCGCCGCGCCCTATCCGGGCCAGGCCGCCGCGAAAGCCGCGATGGGCATCCTGCTGCTCGCGGCGGGCAGCACCTGCGGCGCGCCGCGCGAACGCGCGTGGCTGTGCGCGGCGCTCGCGACGGCCGTGCTCGGCGACGCGCTGCTCGCGCTGCCCGACTGGCCGCTGTCGTTCGTCCTCGGCCTCGGCGCGTTCCTGCTCACGCACCTGTGCTATTGCGCGATCTTCCTGCGCTGGCGCGCGCGGCCGCACGGCTGGCGCATCGTCGCGCTGATCGGGCTGTGGATCGCCGCGCCCGCGTTCTACCTCGCCTTCCTGCCGCACCTCGGCGAACTGCTGGCACCGGTCGCCGTCTACATGCTCGTGCTGTGCGCGATGGCGAGCTTCGCGCTCGCCGCCCGCACGCACGGCCCGCTGGTGGCCGTCGGCAGCCTGATCTTCGTCGGCTCCGATACGCTGATCGGCGTCGGCCGGTTCCTCGGCGGTTTTCCGGGCATCGATTACCTGATCTGGGGCCTCTACGCGCTCGCGCAGGTCACGATCGTGGCCGGGGTTTTCCATGAGACGGCCGCCCGATCGATCCGCCCCTGATTCCGTTTCAAACAGACCGCCGCATACCGGCGGTCTCCTCTCCGCCCCGCTCCGCCCGTATCGACGCGTCTTTCCGCGTATCCCGCATTGCGGAAAATGCGCTGTTCCAAACCCCGCTCAGCCTTTTCCCGCCTGGTTTTCCGGCCCTTAGAGCGCCACTTCTAGCCTCTTGCGGTTTCCGGGCTCACCCACTATCGTTACATCAACCAATGTAACATTAAAAAATGAGCCAAATCGGAGACACCCGGATGAATGCTCGCACGTTGCCTTTCGGTCCGCCCGGCCACGACGGCCTGGACGAAACCATCGACATCGCCATCATCGGCACCGGCTTCGCCGGTCTCGGGATGGCGATCCGCCTGCGGCAGACAGGCTTGACCGACTTCGTCGTCCTCGAGAAGGCCGCGTCGGTCGGCGGCACGTGGCGCGACAATCACTACCCCGGGTGTGCATGCGACGTGCAATCGCACGTCTATTCGTTCTCGTTCGCGCCGAACCCGCGCTGGACGCGCATGTTCGCGCCGCAGCCGGAAATCCGCGCGTATCTGGAAGACTGCGTGCAGCGCTTCGGGATCGGCCCGCACCTGCGCATGAACCACGAGCTGCAGCGCGCCGAGTACGACGAGGCCGCGCAGCGCTGGCGCCTCACGTTCGCGAACGGCAAGCGGCTGTCCGCGCGCGTGCTGGTGTCGGGGATGGGCGGCCTGTCGCGCGCCGCGCTGCCGGCAATTCCGGGCGTCGAGAATTTCCGGGGCCGCGCGTTCCATTCGCAGCAGTGGGATCACGACTACGCGCTCGAAGGCAAGCGCGTCGCGGTGATCGGCACCGGCGCGAGCGCGATCCAGTTCGTGCCGCAGATCGCGCCGCGCGTGAAGGCGCTCGCGCTGTTCCAGCGCACGCCGCCGTGGATCATGCCGAAACCCGACCGCAACCTGACCGGGTTCGAGAAATGGCTGTTCCGCACGCTGCCGTTCACGCAGAAGGTGGTGCGCAGCGGCATCTACTGGATGCTCGAATCGCGCGTGCTCGGCTTCGCGATCCATCCGTCGCTGATGAAGAACGTGCAGAAGCTCGCGCTGCGCCACATCCGCAAGCAGATTCCCGATCCGGAGCTGCGCAAGACCGTCACGCCGAACTACACGCTCGGCTGCAAGCGCGTGCTGATCTCGAACGACTACTACCCGGCGCTGTCGCGCAAGAACGTCGACGTGATCACGACCGGCATCGACCATATCGAAGCCGACGCGGTCGTGACGACCGACGGCCGCCGCCATGAAGTCGACTGCCTGATCTACGGCACCGGCTTCCAGGTCGCCGATCCGTATCCGCGCGGCGCGATCGTCGGCCGCGGCGGCCTCGACATCGTCGACGCATGGCGCGACGGCGCGCATGCGTATCTCGGCTCGACGCTGCCCGGCTACCCGAACTTCTTCATGATCGTCGGCCCGAACACGGGCCTCGGCCACAACTCGATGGTGTTCATGATCGAGTCGCAGATCGAATACATCCTCGGCGCGCTGCAGGCGATGCGCCGCGAGCGCGCGGACGCGATCGAGGTGCGTCCGCTCGTCGAAGCTCAGTTCAACAGCGACCTTCAAGGCAAGCTGAAGAAAGCGATCTGGTCGACGGGCGGCTGCAAGAGCTGGTATCTCGATCCGCGCACGGGCAAGAACACGACGCTGTGGCCGGGCTTCACGTGGCGTTTCCGCCAGGCGACCGCGCGCTTCTCGATCGCCGATTACCACGCGTATCGCGCACCGCACGACACGATCGCGCGGCCGATCGCCGCGCCCGCCGCTTCCGCCTCCACTTCCGCCGAAGCGGCCTGAGCCCGACAAGGAGCCAACGACATGAGAGATTTCGCCAACAAGGTCGCCGCGATCACGGGTGCCGGCTCGGGCATGGGCCGCTCGCTCGCGATCCAGCTCGCGCAGGCCGGCTGCCATGTGTCGCTCGCCGACAAGAACGGCGTCGGCCTCGCCGAAACCGAACGGATCGTCCGCGCGATCGCGCCGAACGTGCGCGTGTCGACGCGCGTGCTCGACGTCGGCGAGCGCGACGCGATGTTCGCGTGGGCCGACGACACCGCGAAGGAACACGGCAAGGTCAACCTGATCTTCAACAACGCGGGCGTCGCGCTGTCGAGCACGATCGAAGGGATGGACTACAGCGATCTCGAGTGGATCGTGAACATCAATTTCTGGGGTGTCGTGCACGGCACGAAGGCGTTCCTGCCGCACCTGAAGGCATCCGGCGACGGCCACGTGATCAACACGTCGAGCCTGTTCGGGATCTTCGCGCAACCGGGCATGAGCGGCTACAACGCGACCAAGTTCGCGGTGCGCGGCTTCACCGAATCGCTGCGCCAGGAGCTCGACATGATGAAGTGCGGCGTGTCGGCGACCTGCGTGCATCCGGGCGGCATCCGCACGAACATCGCGCAGGCCAGCCGCGTGTCGAAGAACATGGTCGGCTTCATGGTCGCGAGCGAGCAGCAAGGCAGGGACACGTTCGAGAAGTTCTTCATCACGACCGCCGACGACGCCGCGCGCACGATCCTCGCCGGCGTGCGCCGCAACAAGCGCCGCGTGCTGATCGGCCGCGATGCGAAGGCCGGCGACTGGATGGCGCGCGTCCTGCCGTCCGCGTACCAGGCGCTCGTCGTGCTCGCGACGCGCCGCGAGGCCGCGCGGGCCCGCCGCGACGC